>NZ_JBGLYU010000056.1:0-43271 GCF_047304235.1 Variovorax sp. Varisp36 | reverse complement strand
CTCCCCCAGAGGGGGAGGGCGGGGGTGGGGGCAAGCGGCGTTCGATGAGGCACTGCACCGAACAGGCGCCGGGAGCCCCCGTCCCAGCCTTCCCCCAGAGGGGGAAGGAGCAAGACAAACGGAGACAAGGAAATGAACATGACTGCAGCACTGACCGAGAGCTACGGCAAGGGCGCCACCGACGTCCCCCTCATCGAACAACCCATCGGCGACTTCTTCGACGACATGGTTGCGAAGCAGCCCGACCGCGAGGCGCTCGTCAGCCGCCATGAAGGCCAGCGCTTCACCTACCGCGAGCTGCAGACCGAATCGAACCGCCTCGCCGGCGCCTTGCTGAACCTCGGCCTCGCCCCCGGCGACCGTGTCGGCATCTGGTCGCACAACAACGTCGCGTGGGTGCTGATGCAGATCGCCACCGCCAAGGTCGGCCTGATCCTCGTCAACATCAACCCCGCCTACCGGACCTCCGAGCTCGAATACGCGCTCAACAAGGTCGGCTGCAAGGCGCTGGTGACGATGGCGCAGTTCAAGACCAGCGACTACCTCGGCATGCTGCGCGAACTCGGCCCCCAACGCCTGCCGCAATTGCTGCACACCTTCTGGATCGACAAGCCCGGCCAGGGTGACGAGCAGCCCGGCATGCAGCGCTTCTCGCAGCTGCTCGCGAGCGGCGATGCCGCCGATCCGCGCGTGGGACAGGTGCAGAAGACGCTCAAAGCCACCGATCCGATCAACATCCAGTTCACCAGCGGCACCACGGGCTTTCCAAAGGGCGCGACGCTCACGCATCGCAACATCCTGAACAACGGCTTCTTCATCGGCGAGTGCATGAAGCTGTCGCCCGTCGACAGGCTGTGCATTCCGGTGCCGCTCTATCACTGCTTCGGCATGGTGCTGGGCAACCTCGCCTGCCTCACGCACGGCTCGGCCATCGTGTACCCGAACGACGGCTTCGACCCGCTCACCGTGCTCGAGACGGTGCAGGCCGAGAAGTGCACCGGCCTGCACGGCGTGCCCACGATGTTCATCGCCGAGCTCGACCATCCGCGCTTCAAGGAGTTCGACCTGTCCACGCTGCGCACCGGCATCATGGCCGGCTCGCCGTGCCCGATCGAGGTGATGAAGCGCGTGGTCAGCGAGATGCACCTGAGCGAAATCACCATCGCCTACGGCATGACCGAGACCAGCCCCGTGAGCTGCCAGAGCAGCACCGACACGCCGCTGGACCGCCGCGTGTCGACCGTGGGCACCGTGCAGCCGCACCTCGAAGTGAAGATCGTCGACGCCGAAACCGGCGAAATCATGCCGGTCGGAAAATCGGGCGAGCTCTGCACGCGCGGCTATTCGGTGATGCACGGCTACTGGGAAGACGAGCCGAAGACGCGCGAAGCCATCGACGCCGAGCACTGGATGCATACCGGCGACCTCGCCACCATGGACGCCGAGGGCTACGTCAACATCGTCGGCCGCATCAAGGACCTGGTGATCCGCGGCGGCGAGAACATCTATCCGCGCGAGATCGAAGAATTCCTGTATCGCCACCCGAAGGTGCAGGACGTGCAGGTGGTCGGCCTGCCCGATAAAAAGTACGGCGAAGAACTCTGCGCCTGGATCATCGTCAAGCCCGGCCAGACCGCAACTGACACCGAGATCCGCGATTTCTGCAAGGGCCAGATCGCGCACTACAAGGTGCCGAAGTACATCCAGTTCGTCACCGAGTTCCCGATGACGGTGACCGGCAAGATCCAGAAATTCAAGATCCGCGATGCCATGACCGAGCAACTCGGCCTCAGCCAAGAAAAGACAGCATGAGCCAACTCGAAACCAAACTGAATGCCCGTTCGGCCGACTTCCAGGCCAATGCCGCAGCGATGCGCGCGCTGGTCGACGACCTGCGCCAGCAGTTCGCCAAAGTGGAGCAAGGCGGCGGCGAGGCCGCGCGCGCCAAGCACACGTCGCGCGGCAAGCTGCTGCCGCGCGACCGCGTCGCCGAGCTGCTCGACCCGGGCACGCCCTTCCTCGAGATCGCGCCGCTGGCCGCGCATGCGATGTACCTTGACGCCAAGGGCGCCGAATCGGCGCCGGGCGCCGGCCTCATCGCGGGCATCGGCCGCGTGAACGGGGTCGACTGCATGATCGTGTGCAACGACGCGACGGTGAAAGGCGGCACCTACTACCCCATGACCGTCAAGAAGCACCTGCGCGCACAGGAGATCGCCGAGCAGAACCGCCTGCCGTGCATCTACCTCGTCGACTCGGGCGGCGCCAACCTGCCGAACCAGGACGAGGTGTTCCCGGACCGCGACCATTTCGGCCGCATCTTCTTCAACCAGGCCAACATGAGCGCCCAGGGCATTCCGCAGATCGCGGTGGTCATGGGCTCGTGCACGGCCGGCGGCGCCTACGTGCCGGCGATGAGCGACGAATCGATCATCGTGAAGAACCAGGGCACCATCTTCCTGGGCGGCCCGCCGCTCGTGAAGGCTGCCACCGGCGAGGTCGTGACGGCCGAAGACCTGGGCGGCGGCGACGTGCACACGCGGCTGTCGGGCGTGGTCGACCACCTCGCACAGAACGACCTGCATGCACTGGCGCTCGCGCGCTCGGCGGTGGCCAACCTCAATGCGAAGGCCGCGGCGGCAACGCCGGCGAACACCCCGGTGCGCGCACCTGCATTCCCGCGCGAAGAACTCTATGGCGTGATCCCCACCGACACGCGCAAGCCCTTCGACGTGCGCGAGATCATTGCGCGCATCGTCGACGGCAGCGAGTTCCACGAGTTCAAGGCGCGCTTCGGCGCCACCCTGGTCTGCGGCTTCGCCGAGATCGAGGGCATGCCCGTGGGCATCGTTGCCAACAACGGCATCCTGTTCAGCGAATCGGCGCAGAAGGGCGCGCACTTCATCGAACTGTGCTGCCAGCGCAAGATCCCGCTGGTGTTCCTGCAGAACATCACCGGCTTCATGGTGGGCCGCAAGTACGAGAACGAAGGCATTGCGCGCCACGGCGCCAAGATGGTGACGGCCGTGGCCACCGCCAACGTGCCCAAGTTCACGATCATCATCGGCGGCAGCTTCGGCGCCGGCAACTACGGCATGTGCGGCCGCGCCTACAGCCCGCGCTTCCTCTGGATGTGGCCCAACGCACGCATCAGCGTGATGGGCGGCGAACAGGCCGCGAGCGTGCTGGCCACGGTGAAGCGCGACGGCATCGAATTGAAGGGCGGCAGCTGGAGCAAGGAAGAGGAAGAAGCCTTCAAGGCCCCGATCCGCCAGCAGTACGAAGACCAGGGCCACCCGTACTACGCGACGGCGCGGCTGTGGGATGACGGGATCATCGATCCGGCGGACACGCGGCGGGTGCTGGCGCTCGGTCTTGCCGCTGCACGCAACGCGCCCATTCCAGAGCCGAAGTTCGGCATCTTCCGCATGTGACGAGGGACGCGGCATGAGCAACTTCACCAAACTGAAACTCGAAACCAGCGAAGGCACCATCGCACGCATCTGGCTCGACCAGCCCGGCGCGCGCAATGCCTTCGACGACGTGGTCATCGCCGAGCTGACGCAGGCCTTCACCGAAGCCGGCGCCGCGCCGCAGGTGAAAGCCATCGTGCTCGGCGCGAACGGCCCGGCCTTCTGTGCGGGCGCCAACCTCAACTGGATGCGCCGCATGGCAGACTACACGCGCGACGAGAACATCGCCGACGCGGGCAAGCTGGCCGCCATGCTGCGCACCATCGCCGAGTGCCCCAAGCCCACCATCGCGCGCGTGCAGGGTGACGTGTATGCGGGCGGCATGGGGCTGGTCGCGGCCTGCGACATGGCCGTGAGCGTGGACACGGCCTGGTACTGCCTGAGCGAAGTGAAGATCGGCCTCGTGCCCGCGACCATCAGCCCGTACGTGCTGCGTGCCATGGGCACGCGCGCGTCGCAGCGCTACTTCCTCACGGCCGAGCGCTTCACTGCGTCCGAAGCGCATCGCATCGGCTTCGTGCATGAAGTGATTGCTGCCGATGCGCTCGATGCCAAGGTCGACGAACTCGTGAAGGCATTGACCGGTGCAAGTCCGGCCGCGGTGCGCGCCTGCAAGCAACTGATCGCCGACGTGGCCGGCCGCGAGATCGACGACGCGCTGATCGCGAAAACCGTCGAAGGCATCGCCGACATCCGCGCGAGCGAGGAAGGCCGTGAAGGCGTGCAGGCCTTCCTGCAGAAGCGCAAGCCGTCCTGGCTGGGCCGCTGAGCACACGCGATGAACGCACTCGACATGCCCCAGCTGCTCGCACTGGCCGCCGCCATCGGCTGGGCCAGCGGCGTGCGGCTCTACCTCGTCGTGCTGCTGACCGGACTTGTCGGCTACTTCGGCTGGGTGCCGTTGCCGAGCGGGCTGCAACTGCTGGCTCATCCGGTGGTCATCGCAGCCAGTGGCTTCATGGTGTTCGTCGAATTCTTCGCCGACAAGATCCCCGGCCTCGATTCGCTGTGGGACGTGGTGCACACCGCCATCCGCATCCCGGCCGGTGCCGCGCTCGCGGCCAGCGTGTTCGGCGCCGACCATGGCGTGATGGCCATCGTCGCCGCGCTGCTGGGCGGCAGCTTCGCTGCCACGGCGCACGCGGCCAAGGCGACGACGCGCGCGGCCATCAACACCTCGCCCGAGCCGTTCTCGAACGTGGGTGCTTCGCTGGTCGAAGACACGATGGTGCCGGCGGGGCTGTGGCTCGCGGTGGCGCATCCGCTGGTCTTTCTGGTGCTGTTCGTCTTCGTGCTGGTGCTCAGCGTGTGGCTGATCCGCAAGAGCTGGCGTTTCCTCAAGGCGCTGTTCAGCCGCGTGGCCCGCATCTTCAGCGGCCGACCCGATCCGGGCGTCGTGCCCGCGTTTCAACTGAAAAAGAATCCTCCGGGAGACACTCCGAATGTTTAAGAAGATCCTGATTGCCAACCGTGGCGAGATCGCCTGCCGGGTCGCTGCAACGGCCCGCCGCATGGCCATTCGCACGGTCGCCGTGTACTCCGATGCCGACGCGCATGCCAACCATGTGCGCGCCTGCGACGAGTCGGTGCACCTCGGCGGCAGTGCCCCGAAGGACAGCTACCTGCGCTGGGAAAAGATCCTCGAAGCGGCCAAGGCCACGGGCGCCGAGGCGGTGCATCCGGGCTACGGCTTCCTGAGCGAGAACGAAGAATTCGCGCAGGCCTGCGCCGACGCCGGCCTGGTCTTCATCGGCCCGCCGCCCTCGGCCATCAAGGCGATGGGCCTGAAGGCCGAGTCGAAGCAGCTGATGGAAAAGGCCGGCGTGCCGCTGGTGCCCGGCTACCACGGCCACGACCAGAACCCGCAGCTGCTGCAGCGCGAGGCCGACCGCATCGGCTACCCGGTGCTCATCAAGGCCAGTGCGGGTGGCGGAGGCAAGGGCATGCGCGCAGTCGACAAGGCGGAAGACTTCGCCGCCGCGCTCGCCTCCTGCCAGCGCGAGGCCATCAACAGCTTCGGTGACGACGCGGTGCTGATCGAGAAGTACGTGCAGCGCCCGCGCCACATCGAGATCCAGGTCTTCGGCGACACGCACGGCAACTACGTGTACCTGTTCGAGCGCGACTGCTCGGTGCAGCGCCGCCACCAGAAGGTGCTCGAAGAAGCGCCCGCGCCGGGCATGACCGAGGCGATGCGCAAGCAGATGGGCGAGGCCGCCGTCGCTGCGGCGCGCGCCGTGAATTACGTCGGTGCTGGCACGGTCGAGTTCATCGTCGAACAGCGCGAAACTCGCGCAGCGCCGGGCCGCCGCAAGCAAGCGAGCGCCCCCTCGGGGGGCAGCGAGGACACGTCAGTGCCGAGCGTGGGGGCCGATTCCGTCGAGATGAACTTCTTCTTCATGGAGATGAACACGCGGCTGCAAGTCGAGCATCCCGTCACTGAAGCGATCACCGGCCAGGACCTCGTCGAATGGCAGCTGCGCGTGGCCTCGGGCGAGACGCTGCCCGCGAAGCAGGCGGAGCTGCAGATCCACGGCCACGCCATCGAGGCGCGCATCTGCGCCGAGAACCCCGACAACAACTTCCTGCCCGCCACCGGCACGCTGCGCGTGTACCGCAAGCCGCAGGCGACCGCCTTCCAGCGCAGCCGCGTGCGCATCGACGACGGCGTGCGCGAGGGCGGCGAGATCTCGCCCTTCTACGACTCGATGATCGCCAAGCTGATCGTGCACGGCAGCACGCGCGCCGAGGCGCTGGCCCGGCTCGATGCGGCGCTCGCGCAAGTGCAGATCGTGGGCGTGTCGACCAACGTGCAGTTCCTGCGCGGCATCCTGGCCACCGAGTCGTTCTCGAAGGCGAACCTCGACACCGCGCTGATCGAGCGCGAGCGCGCCGTGCTGTTCGACCGCGAGCCGCTGGGACTGCCGCTGGCCGCGGCCGCCGCGATCACGCGCACGCTGATCACCGAGTGGCCCGCGAAGATGCCCGATCCCTTTGCGCGGCGCGACGGCTGGCGCTCGCTGGGCGAGTACCGGCGCCACTTCGACTTCGAGTTCCGCGGTGCCGAGCAGACCGCCCTGCTGACCTACAAGCGCGACGGCAGCCTGTGGCTCGAAGCCGGCGGTGCCGAAGGCCCGCTGGTCATCGGCCAGTTCCCGAGCGGTGAATTCGAGGTCGAATTCGCCGGCACGCGCCAGACGCTCGACGTGCACGTCGACGGCGCCACGGCCCACGTCTTCGCCTCGAAAGGCGCGACGAAGATCACCGCCATCGACCGCCTCGCCCATGCGGGCGACACCCACGCCGAAGGCGGCCGGCTCACGGCACCGATGCCCGGCAAGGTCGTGTCCTTTGCCGTCAAGGCCGGCGACAAGGTCAGCCGCGGCCAGCCGCTCGCAGTGATGGAGGCCATGAAGATGGAGCACACCATCGCGGCACCGGCCGACGGCATGGTGGACGAGCTGATGTTCGCGCCGGGCGAGCAGGTGGCCGAAGGCGAGGAATTGTTGCGAATGAGTGCCGCCGCAGCCTGAAAAATAGTTAACCCCGTTGCGGGCGCCTGTCCGTATCAGCTGCGGTAGTCATCACTCAAGGGATATCCCATGACCTATCGCACGCTGTCCGGCGCGCCGCGTTTCCTGTCTGGCCGCCACCGCGCGGGCATCGTCCTGCTGGCCTTGGCGGCCGCCTTGTCGCTCGCCGGCTGCAACCGCACCCACGACGAGGCCGCCACGCTCGCCGAGCCGGCTCCGCCGCCCGCGCCGATGCAGGCCGCGGCCAGCTATGCCAGCGGCATGGCCAGGAAGGAGCAGCGCATGCGGTCGGCCGAAACGGCTTCCGCCGATCAGGCCCAGGGCGGGCAGGACACCCCGCTGCAGCGCTTCCTGGCCGTGCGGCAAGACCTGAACGTCGAGGTGCCGTCCGAGCAGCTGGCCGATGCCTGGGGCAAGGTGCGCGACCTCTGCGGCTCGCTGAAGTGCGAGCTGCTGTCGTCCTCCCTGCTGCGCGAGACGCCGCAGCAGCCCGGCAACGCCATGCTCGAGATGCGCGTGGAGCCCGCCGACGTCGACAAGCTGCTCGGCGGCCTAGCCGGCGTGGCGAACGTGGTCTCGCACACCACCACGAGCGAGGACAAGACCGCCGAGGTGATCGACGTCGAAGCCCGCATCAGGAACCGCACCGAGTTCCGCGACAGCCTGCGCGTCATGCTGCGCGACACCGTCACCAAGCGCACCATGGCCGACCTGCTGGCGATCCAGCGCACGCTGTCGGACACGCAGGCCGAGCTCGACGCCATCGCCACGCAGCGCAAGGTGCTGGCGCAGCAGACCAGCAAGCAGCACATCCAGATCCAGTTCACGCCCAGACGCGCACTGGTGAGCGGCGGCGACAGCTACAGCCCGATGGGGAGGGCGCTGCGCAACGCGGGCGCGGTGCTGGCGGAGAGCGTCGGCTCGCTGATCACCTTCGTCGCGGCGGTGTTGCCCTGGCTGCTGCTGGCGGTACTGCCGATGGGATGGTTGGTGCGGGTGCTGTGGCGCCGTCGCCGCATCAAGGCGGGTTGACCCCCTGACCCCCGGGGTCAGCCCACCGCCCCGTCGCTGACGCCGTCCCTGATCTCCTTCGCGTGCGGCCCGAACGCCGCGCCAGCGCCTTCACTAAGATTCGTCCCCATGCGAATCACCGTCTACCTCACCGACAACCGCCCGGACCCCTGGATCGAGGGCCTCAAGGCCGAATTACCCGATGCCGTCATCGAGGCCTGGAAGCCCGGCGCGCCGCAGGCCGACCATGCCGTGGTGTGGGCGCCGCCGCAGGAGTTTCTCGACGAGCAGCCGAAGCTGCGCGGCATCTTCAACATCGGCGCGGGCGTCGATGCGCTGCTCAAGCTGAAGGTGCCGGCGCACACGCGCATCGTGCGGCTCGACGACGCGGGCATGTCGGTACAGATGGCGGAGTACGTCTGCCACACGCTCATTCGCCACTTCCGCGAGTTCGACGCCTACGAGGCCGATGCGCGCGAGGGCAAGTGGAGCTACCGCAAGCCGAAGCTGCGGCGCGACTTCCCGGTCGGGATCATGGGTCTGGGCGTGCTCGGCGAGCGCGTGGCCAAGGCGGTCGCGCAGTTCGAGTTTCCGGTGCTGGGCTGGACCCGTTCGCCGAAGGAGATCGACGGCGTGCGCGTGTTCAGCGGCGGGGCACAGTTCGACGAGTTCCTGTCGTCCACGCGCGTGCTCGTGAACCTGCTGCCGCTGACGGAGGCGACGCGCGGCATCCTCAACCGCGACACGCTGGGCAAGCTGAAGCCCGAGGGCTACCTGATCAGCATCGCGCGCGGCGCGCACCTCGTGGAAGACGACCTGATCCCGATGCTCGACGCCGGCCAGCTCGCGGGCGCGACGCTCGACGTGTTCCAGGTCGAGCCGCTGCCGGCCGACCACGCCTTCTGGCGGCATCCCAAGATCACCGTGACGCCGCACGGCTCGGCGCGCACGCTGCGCGAGGAGTCCATTGCGCAGATCGCCGGGAAGATCCGGGCGATGGAGCAGGGCCTGCCGATCGCCGGCGTGGTCGATCCGGCGCGCGGGTACTGACGGCGGCGTCACCTTTTGCGAGCCCGCCGCGCAAGGCGGGCAGGGGAAACCCCGAAGCGCCGATTTTTCATAAGCATGAAAATATTTTCATGACTGTGAAAACTGCATTCCGCGTGATCGAGATCGTCGAGCTCTTCGCTCGCGAGAAGCAGCCGCTGGCGCTGTCCGAGATGGCGCGCCTGCTCGACATGCCGGTGTCGAGCTGCCTGGGCCTGATCCGCACGCTCGAAGAGCAGGGCTACATGTACGAAACCGGCCGCCGCCAGGGCTACTACCCGACGGGCCGGCTGCTCGCGATGGCGCAGGTCATCGCCGCCCACGACCCGGTGCTCGACCGGGTGAAGGCCACGCTCGAGGAGTTGCGCGATGCTGCGCGCGAAACCGTGGTGTTCGCCAAGTTCCGCGATGCGGGCCTGGTGGTGTACCTGGAAGTGCTGAGCGCGCCGCAGAGCATTCGTTACACGGCCGAGTCGGGCGAGACGCGCCCGGCTTACGCCAACTCGCTGGGGCGTGCGTTGCTCTCCACGCTCACGCCCGAAGCGCGCCGCAAGCTGCTCGACGGCATGACGCTCGCGCCGCTGACCGACGCCACGCTCACCACCGCCGATGCCATCGAAGCCGAGTTGCAGCGCTCTGCCGCGCGCGGCTGGTACGGCAACCTCGGCGAAAGCATTCCCGACCTGATCGGCCTGGCCTGGCCGCTGCGCATCGGCGGCGAGGCCTATGCCATCTCGGTCGCCGGTCCGCGCTACCGCATGGAGGCGCGCATCGAGGAGATCGCGGCGATGCTGCGCTCGGCCTGCCTCGCCATCGAACCCAAGACCGAAAGTCCCCGATGACTGCAAGCACCCCCCGCTACTTCGTCCGCGAGGACGAGATCGCCGGCTACCACCCGGCCAACCATACCGGCACGCTCAACAAGCGCCTGATCGGCCCCGAGACCGTGGGCGCGAAGCAGCTCGAAGTGCTGGTCGGCCACATCCAGAAGGGCAAGGGCGCGCTGCCGCACGCGCACCCGGGCATCGAGCAGGTCTGCTACATGCTCGAAGGCCGTGCAGTCGCCGAGGTGGGTGGCCAGCGGCAGGAGCTGCACCCTGGCGACAGCTGCTTTTTTCCGGCCGACGCGATGCACACCTTCACGGTGGTGAGCGACGAGCCGGTGCGCGTGCTGGTGATCTACAGCCCGCCGTACGAGGAATTGCCGGAGCGCGTGATCCGGCCCTGAACGACAACCACCCGGAGACAAGCAAATGCAGACAACGAAGAACGCGACCGAGCCATCGGTCGCGGTGGCGAACCGCCGCCGTTTCATTTCCATCGGTGCCGCCACGGGCCTCGCCAGCGCAGTGCCCTGGGCCTTTGCGCAGGACGGCTACCCGAAGCAGCCGATACGCATCGTCGTGCCCTTCGCGGCCGGCAGCGGCACCGACGCTGTGGCACGCATCACCGCGCAGATGCTGGGCGAGGCGCTCAAGGGCTCGGTCATCGTCGACAACAAGGCCGGTGCCAACGGCGTGATCGGCGCCGAAGCCGTGGCCAAGGCGCCGCCCGACGGCTACACGCTCTTCATGACGACCAACACCACGCACTCGGCCAACCCGAGCCTGATGAAGTCGCTGCCCTACGACCCGGTGAAAGACTTCGCGCCCGTGAGCCGCATGGGCAACCTGCCGTTCATGCTCGTGGTGAACAACGACCTGCCCGTGAAGAGCGTGGCCGAGCTGCTGGCCTGGGGACGCGCGCACCCCGGCAAGCTGACCTATGCGAGCGGCAACAGCACCGGCATCGTGAGCGGCGCCACGCTGTCGCGCATGAGCGGCGTGCCGATGCTGCACGTGCCGTACAAGAGCACACCGCCGGCCATTGCCGACCTGATCGGCGGGCAGGTGTCGATGATGGTGGTCGACCTCGCCGCGGGCCTTGCGACGGTGAAGGCCGGCAAGATGCGCGCGATTGCGGTCACGACGCAGGAGCGCACCAAGCTCTTCCCCGAGCTGCCGCCGCTGGCCGACACGCCCGAGCTGAAAGGCTTCGACATCACCTCGTGGAACGGCGTGTTCGCGCCGGCCGGCACGCCGCGCGACATCGTGCTGAAGCTCAACAAGGCGCTGTCGGAGATGGCGAACGGCGCGGCCTTCCGCGAGCGCGTGAGCAAGCTGGGCTTCGATGCCTTCGGCAGTACGCCCGAGGAGCTGGGGGCGTTCACGGTGTCGGAACTGGCGAAATGGAAGAAGCTGATCCAGGCTGCGGGGATTCAACCCGAATGAGTGATCCGACTTTATCCCTCCCCCGCTGGAGGAGGGCAGGGGTGGGGGCAAGCGGCGTCCCTGCTTGGCGCCCTGCCTGCCCCCATTCCGACCTTCCCCCAGCGGGGGAAGGAGCGAAGACATGAACACCTCCGGACCTCTCCAAGGCATCCGCATCCTCGACCTCACGGCCGTGGTGATGGGGCCTTACGCCACGCAGACGCTCGGCGACCTCGGCGCCGACGTCATCAAGGTCGAGCCGCCCGGCGGCGACAACCTGCGCGCTGTCGGCCCCATGCGCCACCCCGGCATGGGCGCGATGGCGCTGCACCTCAACCGCAACAAGCGTTCGATCGTGCTCGACCTCAAGCAGCCCGAAGGGCGCGAGGCCTGCCTGAAGCTCGCGGCAAGTTGCGATGCATTGATCTACAACACGCGGCCGCAGGCGATGGCGCGGCTCGGGCTTGACTACGACGCGGTGGCCGGGGCCAATCCGAAGATCGTCTACCTCGGCGCCTTCGGCTATGGCGAGCAGGGGCCCTACGCCGGCAGGCCCGCGTACGACGACCTGATCCAGGGCGCGGCAGGCGTGGCCTCGCTGTTCGCGCAGCAAAGCGGCGGCGAACCGCGCTATGCACCCGTCACGCTCGCCGACCGCGCCGTCGGACTGCAGGCCGCCATCGCGCTGCTCGCCGCCGTACTGCACGCGCAACGCACCGGCAAGGGCCAGGCGGTCGAGGTGCCGATGTTCGAAGCGCTCTCGCAGTTCGTCATGGGCGACCACCTCGGCGGCCACAGTTTCGAGCCGCCGCTCGGCCCCACCGGCTATGCGCGCTTGCTCGCGCCGCACCGCAAGCCCTACGCCACGGCCGACGGCTACCTCAGCGTGCTGATCTACAACGACAAGCACTGGCAGGCCTTCTTCGACCTGATCGGCCGCCCCGGGCTGCGCGATTCGCCGATGTTCGGCACGCACACCGCGCGCGCCGCGAACATCGGCGCGGTGTACGCCTTCGTCGCCGAAGCGATGGCCACGCGCACCAGCGACGAATGGTTCGCCGCGCTCGATGCTGCCGATATCCCCGTCGCGCGCCTTCACAGCACCGAGAGCCTGCTCGACGATCCGCACCTGCGCGCCGTCGATTTCTACCCCGAGCTCGACCATCCGACCGAGGGCCGCATCCGCACCCTCGCGCCGGTCGGCCGCTACGGCGCCACGCCCACCGCCATCCGCCGGCCCGCGCCGCGCATCGGCGAGCAGAGCGTGGAGCTGCTGCGCGAAGCGGGATATGGCGACGAGGCCATTGCCCGCATGCTCGAACGCGGCGTCACGCTGCAACCCGACCCACCGAAGGACAGCAAAGCATGAACTTCTCCCTGAACGAAGACCAGCGCTCGCTGGTCGCGGCCATCGAACGCCTCTGCGAGGACTTCCCCGCCGACTACTGGCGCGACCACGACGATCGCGCCGTGTTCCCGCATGAATTCCACCGCGCTGTTGCAGCGAGCGGCTGGCTCGGCATCGCGATGCCCGAGGCGCAGGGCGGCGCGGGGCTCGGCATCACCGAGGCGGCGCTGATGATGCGTTCCATCAGCGCGTCGGGCGCGGGCATGTCGGGCGCATCGTCGGTGCACATGAACATCTTCGGGCTCAACCCGGTGGTGGTGTTCGGCAGCGAGGCCCAGCGCCAGCGCTTCCTGCCGCCGCTGATCGCGGGCACCGAGAAAGCCTGCTTCGCCGTGACCGAGCCCGACGCGGGGCTCGACACCACCAGCCTCAAGACGCAGGCGGTGCACCAGCCCGGCGGCAGCTACCTGCTGCACGGCCGCAAGATATGGATCTCGACCGCGCAGGTCGCCGACCGCATGCTCATCCTCACGCGCACCACGCCGATCGACCAGGTGAAGAAGCCCACGCAAGGCCTCACGCTGTTCTACACGGCGTTGGACCGCAGCAAGGTCGAGGTGCGCGAGATCCACAAGCTCGGCCGCGCGGCAGTGGATTCGAACATGCTCTTCATCGACGGGCTCGAAGTGCCGCAGGAGGATCGCATCGGGGAGGAAGGGCGCGGCTTCGAGTACATCCTGCACGGCCTGAACCCCGAGCGCATATTGATCGCTGCGGAAGCCATCGGCATCGGCCGCGCGGCGCTGCGCATCGCCTCGCAGTACGCGCAGGAGCGCATCGTGTTCGGCCGGCCCATCGGGCAGAACCAGGGCGTGGCGCATCCGCTCGCACGGGCCTGGGCCAACCTCGAGGCCGCCGACCTGATGGTGTTCAAGGCCGCCACGCTGTACGACGCGGGCGAGCCCTGCGGCATCGAGGCCAATGCCGCCAAGTACCTCGCGGCCGAGGCGGCGCACGATGCCTGCCAGAACGCGATCCTCACGCTGGGCGGCATGGGCTATGCGAAGGAATACCATGTGGAGCGCCTGCTGCGCGAGAGCTACATCCCGCGCATCGCGCCGGTGAGCCCGCAGATGATCCTGAACTTCATCGCGGAGAAGGCACTGGGGCTGCCCAAGTCGTACTGATCGCAATGCCATGAACAACGCCATCACCGTGACTCGCCACCTCGTCATCCGCGGCCTCGTGCAGGGCGTGGGCTATCGCTGGTCGATGGTGCAGGCCGCGCAGCGGCTCGGCGTGCAGGGTTGGGTGCGCAACCGACGCGACGGCAGCGTGGAAGCGCTGGCGATCGGCGAGGCTGGCGCGGTCGAAGCGCTGGTCCGTTGGGCGCAGCAGGGGCCGGACGGTGCGCGCGTGGATGCGGTCGACGTGGACGAGCGCCTCGACGCTGTCGCCGCGGGCGGCATACCCGGCGGCTTCGAGCAGCGGGGAACCGTCTAGCGCCCGCTTCGGTCTGCGTCCGAGCCCGGGTGCCGTGCGGTTGGCACCATTTGCAACCCCGCAGGCGCGCATTGCTACCTTCCGCGGCCTGTGTGCCTGGCAGGGCATTTCCATGTGTCGGACAATGGCCGACGGCCTTTCATCCTCCCGCGACATAAGAGACATCCCATGAAACTCCCCACCCGCGTCAAGCTCGTCGACGTCGGCCCGCGCGACGGCCTGCAGAACGAAAAGCAGCCCGTCTCGGCCGAGGTCAAGATCGGCCTCGTGCACCGCCTGCAGGACGCGGGCCTGAAGGAGATCGAGGTCACCAGCTTCGTCTCGCCCAAGTGGGTGCCGCAGATGGCCGACAACGCCGAGGTGATGCATGGCATCGTGCGCAAGCCCGGCGTGCGCTACTCGGTGCTCACGCCCAACATGAAGGGCTTCGAGGCCGCCATCGCCGCGCCGCGCGAGGAATGGCCCGACGAGATCGTGGTGTTCGGCGCCGCGAGCGAGGCCTTCAGCCAGAAGAACATCAACTGCTCGATTGCCGAGAGCATCGAACGCTTCGCGCCCGTGGTGGCCGCGGCGCGCGAGAAGGGCATCCACGTGCGCGGCGCGATGTCGTGCACCGTGGGCTGCCCGTATGAAGGCGAGATCGCACCGGCCAAGGTCGGCTACCTCGCGCAGCTGATGAAGGGCATTGGCGTGCAGCGCGTGGACGTGGCCGACACCATCGGCGTGGGCACGCCGCGCAAGGTGCAAGGGGCGATGGAGGCCACGCTGGCGCACTTCGATGTCGATGCCGTTTCCGGCCATTTTCACGACACCTACGGGCAGGCGCTGGTCAACACGCTGGCGGCGCTCGAACTGGGCGTGTGGAATTTCCAGTCGTCCTCGGCCGGCCTCGGCGGCTGCCCCTACGCGAAGGGCGCAACGGGCAACGTGGCGACCGAAGACGTGGTCTACATGCTGCACGGCATGGGCATCGAGACCGGCATCGATCTCGACAAGCTGATCGACGCGGGCGTCTACATCAGCGAGGCGCTGGGCCGCGAACCGAACTCGCGCGCGTCGAAGGCGATCCGCACCAAGCGCGCCGGCTGAGCGGCTTCGTCTTCTTCAGCGCCCGAAGGCGCGCAGCCCGAGCAGCACGATCACCGCCGCGGCCAGCAGGACCGTCGTGCATTGCCAGAACAGCACCGGCCGGCGCTCGATCAGCGCGGGTGACCGCGGGCGAAGAAACTCCGGCCCCGGCGCCCTGAGGTCGTGCGCGAATTCGGACACCGCCTCCTGCCGCTTCGCCGCCTGCGGCTGCAGCGCCTTCTGCAGCACGGCATCGACCCACGCAGGCAGGTCGGGACGGAAATGCCGCACCGGCACATAGCGCAGCCGGCCGACATCGGCGGGTGAGCGGATGCGCGACGCCTGCAGCCCGTAAGGCAGCTGGCCGGCGAGCATCTGGTAGGCGATCACCGCCAGCGAGAACAGGTCGGATCGGGCCGTGCCGCCATGGCCGGTGAAGTATTCCGGCGCGGTGTACTGCAGCGTGCCTTCGATGGCGAGCGCCCGGCGCTCGCCGCTGCCGTCGGACAGGCCCGCGACGTGGGTGGCGGCGAGGTCGATGATCTTCACGGTGCCCGTGCGGTCGATCATCACGTTCTCGGGGCGCATGTCCTGGTGCAGCATTTCCTTGCTGTGCAGCGCCTGCAGGCCCCGCGCCAGCTGCTCGACGATGCCGCGCACGCTGTCCAGCGCGGGCCGGGGGTGGTCGACCATCCACTGCGCCAGCGTCTGGCCGTCCACGTACTCCATGGCCACGTACAGGTGGCTGCGCGTGCGTTCGACGGTGCTGGCCTTGAGCACGTGCGGGCTGTCGATGCGCCGCGCCACCCATTCCTCGAGCACGAAGCGGTCGAGGTAGTCGGGGTCGCCGCGCAGGTCGATCGACGGGAGCTTCAGCACCACCGGCTGGCCCGTGGCCTCGTCGGTGGCCAGGTACACGTGGCTGCGCGCGCTCATGTGGATCTCGCGCACGAGCGTGAAGCCCTCGAAGCGGTCCCTCGGCGCGAGGGCCGGCGGCAGCGCCAGGCCTTCGCGCTGCAGCTGCGCATGCGGCGCGTCGGCTTCGGGAAGCTCGTCGATGCGCAGCAGCTGGACCGTGCTGTCGTCGTCGCTGCCCTTGGCCTGCGCGGTTTCTGCCAGCAGGCGGGCGGCCGCGTCGAAATCGTCCCCGCAGCGGCCGAGCACCTCGTTCACCGTGCCGCTGTCGAGATGCGCGTACGCGCCATCGGTGGCCAGCAGGTAGACCTCGCCCGCCTCAGCCTGCCAGCAGCGGTAGTCGATCTCCACATTGGCGCCCGCGCCCAGAGCGCGCCCGAGGTACGACTCGGCCGACGACACGTTGACGCGATGGTCTTCGGTGAGCTGTTCCAGCGCGCCGGCATGCAGCCGGTAGATGCGCGCATCGCCGACGTGCAGCAGGTGCGCGTCGCGGCCCTTGAGGATCAGCGCGCTGAAGGTGCAGACGTAGCCGCTGTCCTTGTCGAAGCGCGCGTCGCTGCGCATCGTCTGCGCATGCAGCCACGAGTTGGTGGCGTCCAGCACCCGCTGCGCGGAGCGTCGCACCGACCACGCGTCGGAGGTCGCGTAGTAGTCGTCGAGAAAGCCCCGCACGGCCGCCGCGCTCGCCACCTGGCTCACGCGGCTGGAGCCGATGCCGTCGGCGAGCGCCACTGCGATGCCCTTGGAGGCGCGCAGCGCCCCCTCGGGCAGCATGGCGCCGTGGAAGTCCTGGTTGACCGGCGATTTGCGCCCTGCCAGCGAATGCTGGCCGAGCGTCACGCGCAATGCCTTGCGCGGCATCCAGGCCGGCTCAGCTGGCGGCGCGCTTGGGCGCCGTCTTGTAGTGCGTGGAGTAGAGCGTCAGCCCGACGAAGGTCAGGCCGCCGACGAGGTTGCCCAGCACCGTGGGCAGCTCGTTCCAGATCAGGTAGTCCATGATCGTGAACTTGCCGCCCAGCATCAGGCCGGTGGGGAACAGGAACATGTTGACGATCGAGTGTTCGAAGCCCATGTAGAAGAAGACCATGACCGGCATCCACATGCCGATCGCCTTGCCCGACACGGTGGTCGACATCATGGCCGCCACCACGCCCGTCGACACCATCCAGTTGCACATCACGGCGCGGATGAACAACGTGAGCATGCCGGCGGCGCCATGCGCGGAGTAGCCGATGGTGCGGCCTTCGCCGATGTGGCCGAGCTTCTCGCCGATGGCGTTGGGCGCCTCGCTGAAGCCGAAGGTGAAGATGACGGCCATGAACACCGCGACCGTCAGCGCGCCCGCGAAGTTGCCGGTGAACACCAGTCCCCAGTTGCGCATGACGCCGCCCCAGGTGGCGCCGGGGCGCTTGTCGAGCACGGCCAGCGGTGCCAGCGTGAACACGCCGGTCAGCAGGTCGAAGCCCAGCAGGTACAGCATGATGAAGCCCACCGGGAACAGCATCGCGCCAACGAGCGCATTGCCGGTGTTCACGGTGATGCTCACGGCAAAGGCCGCCGCCAGCGCGAGGATCGCGCCCGCCATGTACGAGCGGATGAGCGTGTCGCGCGTGGACATCAGCAGCTTGGATTCACCGGCGTCCACCATCTTGGTGACGAATTCGGCGGGGGCTAGATAGGCCATTCTGGTTCCTTGGAAGCGATAAAGACGAAACTGAAAAGGGAGACTGAGGCCTCAAGCCAGCGCGACGAGCACGCGGCCTTCCTGCACGCGCACGGCATGCGCGCGCACCGAGTGCTCGGGCGCTTCCAGGCATTCGCCGCTGCGCAGGTCGAAGTGGTTCTTGTAGAGCGGCGAAGCCACGACGATGCGCTCGCCCAGGCTGCCGACCAGCCCGCGCGAGAGCACGCTGGCCCCCGCCTTCGGGTCGATGTTGTCGATGGCGAACAGCGCCTGCTCATGGCCGACGCTGAAGATCGCGACATGCACGCCGTCGACCAGCGCGCACACGCCGGTGTCGGGCAGGATGTCGGTGGCCGCGCACACCGGGGTCCACTGGAGCTTGTCTTGGGTCATGGGATTTCCTTGGGTGTTTTTCAGGCCATCGAGACGTCGGAGGCGGCTTCGCCGCGCTCTTCCACGCGGGCGGGGCGGATCTGGCCGCGCTCCTGCACGAAAACGATGTGCTCGTCCGGCTTCTCGCTGTTGACGAAGGAGCGGAAGCGCTGGCGCGTGACCGGGTCGTTCACCGCGGTCTTCCATTCGCACTGGTAGGTGTCGACCACGCGCTGCATCTGTGTTTCCAGCTCGTCGCCGAGGCCCAGCGTGTCCTGCAGCAGCACATCCTTGAGGTAGTCGAGACCGCCCTCGAGGTTCTCGCGCCACGTGCTGGTGCGCTGCAGGCGGTCGGCCGTGCGCACGTAGAACATCAGGAAGCGGTCGATCAGCCGGATCAGCTCGGCCTTGGTGAGGTCGCTCGCGAGCAGTTCGGCATGGCGCGGCTTCATGCCGCCGTTGCCGCACACGTAGAGGTTCCAGCCCTTGTCGGTCGCGATGATGCCGACGTCCTTGCCCTGCGCTTCCGCGCATTCGCGGGTGCAGCCCGACACGCCGAACTTGATCTTGTGCGGCGCGCGCAGGCCCTTGTAGCGGTTCTCCAGTTCCACGGCCAGGCCGACGCTGTCGTCTACGCCGTAGCGGCACCAGGTGGAGCCGACGCAGCTCTTCACCGTGCGCAGCGACTTGCCGTAGGCATGGCCCGATTCGAAGCCGGCCGCGATCAATTCTTCCCAGATGGCGGGCAGCTGCTCGACGCGCGCACCGAACATGTCCACGCGCGCACCGCCTGTGATCTTGGTGTACAGGCCGTACTTCTTCGCCACCTGGCCCACCGCGATCAGCCCGTCGGGCGTGACCTCGCCGCCCGGCATGCGCGGCACCACCGAGTAGGTGCCATCCTTCTGGATGTTGCCGAGGAAGTAGTCGTTGCTGTCCTGCAGGCTGGCCAGGTCCTTCTTCAGCACGAACTCGTTCCAGCACGAAGCGAAGATGCTCGCGGCCGTCGGCTTGCAGATGTCGCAGCCCAGGCCCTTGCCGTGCTTTGCCAGCAGGTCGGCGAAGCTGCGGATCTCGCCCACGCGGATCAGGTGGTACAGCTCCTGGCGCGAGTAGGGGAAGTGCTCGCACAGGTGGTTGTTGACCGCCATGCCGCGCTTGGACATCTCCATCTTCATCACCTGCGTGACCAGCGGCACGCAGCCGCCGCAGGTGGCGCCGGCCTTGGTGCAGGCCTTCAGCTCGGCGACGGTGCATGCGCCCTCGCCCACGGCCTCGCAGATCCGGCCCTTGGTGACGCTGTTGCACGAGCAGATCTGCGCGGTGTCGGGCAGCGCATCGACGCCCAGGCCTGGCTTGGCCTTGCCGTCGCTCGACGGCAGGATCAGGAATTCAGGGTCCGCGGGCAGCGCGATGCCGTTGAGCGCCATCTGCAGCAGCGTGCCGTACTCGGCGGCATCGCCGACCAGCACCGCGCCCAGCAGCTGCTTGCCGTCCTCGCTGACGACGATCTTCTTGTAGATCTGCTTGCGCTCGTCGACGTACTGGTAGGCGCGCGACCTCGGCGTCTTGCCGTGCGCGTCGCCGATGCTTGCAACGTCCACGCCCATCAGCTTGAGCTTGGTGCTCATGTCGGCACCGGTGAAGGCGGCGTCGTCCTGGCCGGCGATGTGCCTGGCGGCCACGCGGGCCATGTCGTAGCCCGGTGCGACGAGGCCGAAGGTCTGCTCGTTCCACGACGCGCATTCGCCGATCGCGTAGATGTTGCGGTCGCTGGTGCGGCAGTGGCTGTCGACCGCCACGCCGCCGCGCGGGCCGACGGCCAGCACGCTCTGGCGCGCCAGTTCGTCGCGCGGACGGATGCCGGCGGAGAACACGATCATGTCGGTTTCCAGGTGCGTGCCGTCGGCGAACACCATGCGGTGGCGGGCGGTCGCGCCGTCGGTGATCTCCACCGTGTTGCGGCCGGTGTGCACGTGCAGGCCCATTGCCTCGATGCTGTTGCGCAGGGCGCGGCCGCCGCCTTCGTCGACCTGCACGGCCATCAGGCGCGGTGCGAACTCCACGACGTGGGTTTCGAGGCCCATGTCGCGCAGCGCCTTGGCGCATTCCAGGCCCAGCAGGCCGCCGCCGACGACCACGCCGCTCTTCGAGCGGGCGCCGCAGGCCTTCATGGCCTCGAGGTCCTCGATGGTGCGGTAGACGAAGCAGTTCGGGCGGTCGCGGCCGGGCACGGCGGGCACGAAGGGGAAGGAGCCCGTCGCAAGCACCAGCTTGTCGTAGTGCACCACTTCGCCGTCGGCCGTAGTGACGGTGTTGTTGCGCCGCTCGATGGCTACCGCCCGCGCGGCCAGGCGCAGCGTGAAGCCGCTGCGTTCGAAGAAGCCCGGCTCGACGAGCGACAGGTCTTCCGCCGTCTTGCCGGCGAAGAACTCGGACAGGTGAACCCGGTCGTACGCCGGGCGGGGCTCCTCGCACAGCACGGTGACTTGCGCGTTCGCGACGCCGAGCTCGTGGAGTTGCTCGAGGAACTTGTGGCCGACCATGCCGTGGCCGATGACTGCGATCTTCATTGGGGGTCCTGCACGCAGCCGGCCCTTGGAGGTGCAGCGCCGCGCTGTCGTGGCAGACAGCGGCAGCAGAGCCCCGCGACGGAACGGATGCGAAATTGGGTTGGAGCAGACGAGCTCGCGGCTTGTCGGCCGCCGGCTCGCTTGAACCCCGCCGTCGTTAGCGGAGGCACTGTGAACCGAGGGATAAGCAATATCCATGCCCAATCGTGCGGGTGCCGCGGCCGCCCTGACCGGCCGGTTGCGCACCGAAACCGCCCCGGGCCCGGCACCGGACGCACGGGCGTCGTGCGCCGTGGCGCCGCGACGCTCTTCGCATTGGTGCACCCCGGGCGGCGGCGCAGGCTTTTCCGTATGCTCTGGGGCCTCGATGAACCCAGAACCTGCTGAACCTGCCATGTGCGGCTCCGAACTCCATTCCCTTCCCGACGGTGTCCAGCGCGTCTCGCGCGTGCTCCAGGACGCCGGCCATCCGCATGCCCCGCGCATGCTCGACGACGCCTGCCGCACCGCGCAGCAGGCGGCCGACGCGCTCGGCATCTCGGTCGGCCAGATCGCCAAGAGCATCATCTTCCGCCGCAAGAGCGATGAGGCGGCGGTGCTGGTCATTACCTCGGGCGACAGGCGCGTCGACGAGAAGAAGGTCGATGCGCTGGTCGGCAAGACCGGCCGCGCCGACGCCGACTTCGTGAAGGCGCGCACCGGCTTCACCATCGGGGGCGTGTCGCCGGTCGGGCACGTGACCAAGCCCGTGGTGCTGATCGACCGCGAGCTGTTCCGCTTCGAGGAGATCTGGGCGGCCGCGGGCCATCCGCATGCGGTGTTCCAGCTGCGCCCGCACGACCTCGAGAAGCTCACCGGCGCGCCGGTGGCGGACGTGGTGTGAACTTCGACGAGGCCGAGACCTTGGCCGAGCGCGCCGTGGCCGTGCAGGCCATGGCCGACGACGTGCCCTCGCCGTGCTCTTCCGTGTGCCGCATGGACCGCCTGAGCGGCTTCTGCGAAGGGTGTTTGCGCACCATCCCGGAGATCGCTGGCTGGAGCCGGATGGAGGACGAAACGCGGCGCCACGTGTGGCGCGCGATAGAGTTGCGGGCGCGGGCCGGCATCTGGCGCGCTTCAGGAGACAACGCCGCATGAAGCACATCGACTTCTATCTCGACTTCATCTCGCCCTACGCGCACCTCGCGTTCGAGCACCTGCCGGAGGCGCTCGAAGGCCTGAGCTGCAGCGTGGCCTACAAGCCCGTGCTGCTGGGGGCGCTGCTCAAGCAGCACGGCCAGCTCGGGCCGGCGGAGATTCCGTCGAAGCGCAGCTGGACCTACCGCCACGTGCTCTGGCTGGGCCACACGAACGGCATCCGGATCGAAATGCCCGCCTCGCACCCTTACAACCCGCTGCCTCACCTGCGGCTGGCAGTGTCGACGAGCGACGACGGCAGCATCAGCCGCTTCGTGGCCGAGACCATCTTCCGCCATGTGTGGCGCGGCGGCGAAGACGCGGGCGACGCCGCGCGCCTCGCCGCGCTCATCGCGCAGCTGGCGCCGAAGCGCGACGCGAACAGCGACGAGAGCAAGGCCCTGCTCAAGCGCAACACCGACGAGGCCTTGCAGCTCGGCGTGTTCGGCACGCCCGCCTATGTGGTCGACGGCCGCCTGTTCTGGGGCTTCGACGGCCTGCAGATGCTGCGCGCCTACCTGTCGGGCGATGCGTGGTTCGACGGCCCGCAATGGACCTCGGCGGACCAGCGCCCGTCCCTGCTGCGCAGCAGCAAAAACTGAGCGACCCCCGGATTTCTTACAACCTGAAACGCGCCCCGCGGGTTTCACCTTAAACCGTAAGCACCGGTTCAGTTTCGCGCAAGGCTCGGGTCAGTCGCGCCTCCAAGAATGCCTCACGGTCCCGAAACAGTCGGGCGCCGCATGAACGCACACACACAGGAGACGACGCAATGGCAGCCACACTAGATTCACGGGGAGTGCCGCATCCGGCCCCCCGGCCCATGTCCTCGGAGGAGAAGAAGGTTATCTTCGCCTCCTCGCTCGGCACCGTGTTCGAGTGGTACGACTTCTATCTCTACGGTTCGCTCGCCGCGATCATCGCGAAGCAGTTCTTCAGCGGCCTCGATGCGGGCGCCGCCTTCATCTTCGCGCTGCTGGCGTTCGCCGCGGGCTTCCTGGTGCGTCCGTTCGGTGCCATCGTGTTCGGCCGCCTGGGCGACATGATCGGGCGCAAGTACACCTTCCTGGTGACGATCCTGATCATGGGCCTGTCGACCTTCATCGTCGGCCTGCTGCCCAGCTACGCGACCATCGGCGTCGCTGCGCCGGTGATCCTGATCGCGCTGCGCATGCTGCAGGGCCTCGCGCTCGGCGGCGAGTACGGCGGCGCCGCCACCTACGTGGCCGAGCACTCGCCGCACGGCAAGCGCGGCGCCTACACCTCGTGGATCCAGACCACCGCCACGCTCGGCCTGTTCCTGAGCCTGCTGGTGATCCTGGGCGTTCGCGAAGGCATGGGCGAAGCGGTGTTCAACGACTGGGGCTGGCGCATTCCGTTCCTGGTGTCGATCCTGCTGCTCGGCGTGTCGGTGTGGATCCGGCTCTCGCTGTCCGAGTCGCCGGCCTTCCAGAAGATGAAGGCCGAGGGCAAGACCTCGAAGGCGCCGCTGTCCGAATCCTTCGGCCAGTGGAAGAACCTCAAGATCGTGATCCTGGCGCTGGTCGGCCTCACGGCAGGCCAGGCCGTGGTCTGGTATTCGGGCCAGTTCTATGCGCTGTTCTTCCTGACGGCACAGCTCAAGGTGGATGCGACCACGGCCAACCTGATGATCGCCGCCGCGCTGCTGATCGGCACGCCGTTCTTCGTGGTCTTCGGAACGCTGTCCGACAAGATCGGCCGCAAGCCGATCATCATGGCCGGCTGCCTGCTGGCCGTGGTCACCTACTTCCCGGTCTTCAAGATGCTGACCGAAGCCGCCAACCCCGACCTGGCCCGTGCACAGGCCACGGCCGGCGTCACGGTGACGGCCGACCCTGCGACCTGCTCGTTCCAGGGCAACCCGGTGGCCCGCGAGATCGACTTCAGGAGCTCGTGCGACATCGCCAAGCGCTACCTGGTGCAGAACTCGGTGAGCTATGAGAACGTGGCCGGCGCGCCGGGCTCGAAGGCCGTCGTGAAGATCGGCGACAAGACGATCGAGGCGCCGGTCGGCAATGTCGTGAACCTCAAGTTCGACGAGGGCTCCGCCAAGGAAATCGCCGCCTTCAAGAAGAGCGTGGCCGAAGACCTGAAGGTCGCGGGCTACCCGGCCAAGGCCGACCCCGCGAAGATGAACAAGGTGCTGACGGTGCTGCTGCTGTTCTGGCTGGTGCTGCTGGTGACGATGGTCTACGGCCCGATCGCCGCGATGCTGGTCGAGATGTTCCCCACGCGCATCCGCTACACCTCGATGAGCCTGCCGTACCACATCGGCAACGGCTGGTTCGGCGGCCTGCTGCCAACCACCGCCTTCGCCATCGTGGCCTCCACCGGCAACATGTACAACGGCCTCTGGTATCCAATCATCATCGCCGGTGTCACGCTGGTGGTGGGCACGCTCTTCATCCGCGAAACGAAGAACGTGGACATCTACGCCAACGACTGATCGCTGCTCGCGCAAAGGAGGGCGCCATCCGCCCTCCGTTCAACAAAGAGGCTTCATGCCAACCGCATGAAGCCTTTTTCTTGAGCCCCTTGAATCAACCTCGTCAGGAGACAGCACCCATGTGGAAACTCGCCGTCGGCTTCATCGTCTTTGCCGCCATCGCTCTGTTCGTGATTTCCAAGGCCGGCGACAAGGTCGACATGTCGGGCGAGAAGCATGGCGCCGACGCAGCGCACGAAACGGCGCCCGCCGCCGCGCCGAAGTAGGAAGGCGCCGCGCGGCGGTCAGCGCTTGAACTTGCCGTCGCTGATGATCGACAGGTCCGCGAAATCGATGCCGCTGTGGTCCTGCGGCGAGTAGCTCACCTCGAGCCCGCCGCCCAGGTCGTAGCCCCGCAGGCTGTCGAGCGCCGCCACGATCCTTGCGCGTGTGGGCTTGGGGCCCGCGCGGCGCAGCGCCTCCACCAGCACCTTGGCCGAGGCGAAGCCTTCGAGCGTGGCCGGCGACAGTTCGGCCTGGCCCTTGGCCTGCGCGAGGGCCAGGGCTTCCTTCACCATCGGCTGGCCGAGCGAGCGCTCGTTCGGGAACACCTGCGTCACGATCACGCCGCGGCTCGCGTCGCCCAGCTGCTTGATGAAGCCCGACGAAGCGTTGTTCGACAGCGTGACCACCTGCGCCGCGGAGCCCGCGGCGCGCAGCGCCTTGATGCCGTCCACCACGGCGACGCCCGAGCCGATCCACACCACGGCCTGTGCATCGGCATCCTTGATGGCCGGCACGATGGTCTTGTAGTCGGGCTTCTCGCGGTCGGCCGGAATGGTCACGACCGGCTTGGCCTTGCCCTTGGTGAAGCCGGTCATCGCACCCTCGAGCGCGTCCGCGCCGAACGAGTCGGTCACATGCACCACCGCAATGCGCGTGAGGCCGATGGTCAGCAGGTGCTGCACCGCCTTCTCGGCCTCGCGCTGGTAGGTGGCGCGCACGTTGAACACGTGCTTCTGCAGCGGCTTGTGCAGCACCATCGCGCCCGTCGAGGGGCCGATGAGCGCCACGTCGTACTTGTCGAGCCACGGGATGATGGCCTGCGAGTGCGGCGTGCCGCGGCTCATGAAGAGCGCCAGCACCTTCTTGTCCTCGATCAGCACGCGGGCGTTCTCACTGGCGCGCTTGACGTCGAAAGCGTCGTCCATGCGGATCATCTCGATCTTCTCGCCGTGGATGCCACCCTGGGCATTGGCCGCATCGATCACCAGCTGGGCGCCGCCGATGGTCTCGTTCACGCCCGCGGCCACCGAGCCGGTCATGCCGGCGGTCTGTCCGATCAGGATCTGCGCCGGAGCGCCGGCCGCCGACAGTGCCAGCAGCGCGGCGGCACACAGCGTGCGCGTCATCTTCTTCATGGAAATTTCTCCTCTCGACAAGCTCGGAAGCAATCGAAAACAAATGTGCTATTTGTTTCTAAAAGTGTCTTCAACTCCATCCGGACAAACCCCTGCGAAGCCACCGACCTTGTGAAGTACTGCACGAACCCGTCATGGGCCACTCCCTAGAATGTTTGCCCCACCCCCCAAGGCACTCATGACACAGGGCTCCATCCGGATTCGCGGCGCGCGCCAGCACAACCTCCAGAACCTCGACCTCGACATCCGCACAGGCGAGATGACCGTGGTCACCGGGCCCAGCGGCTCGGGCAAGTCGAGCCTCGTTTTCGACACCCTCTATGCCGAAGGCCAGCGGCGCTACGTGGAGACCTTCTCCGCCTACGCGCGCCAGTTCCTGGACCGCATGGACAAGCCGGCCGTCGACAAGGTGGAGGGCGTGCCGCCCGCCATCGCCATCGACCAGACCAACCCGGTGCGCTCCTCGCGCTCCACGGTCGGCACCATGACCGAGCTGAACGACCACCTGAAGCTGCTGTTCGCGCGCGCGGCCGACCTGTTCGACCGCGAGACCGCGCTGCCGGTGCGCCACGACTCGCCCGACAGCATCTACGCGCAGATCGTCGAGCGCGCGGCGGCTGCGGGCGATCCGCGCCTCGTGGTCACCTTTCCGGTCGAGCTGCCAGCGAGCACCACGGCCGAGGAAGTGACGCAGTGGCTGTCGGCCAGCGGCTTCACGCGCGTGCAGGCCGAGCGCGAGGTGGCCACGCCCACCGGTCCGCGCAAGGTGCTCGACGTGGTGGCCGACCGCTTCCGTGCATCGGGCGCCGAGCGGGCGCGCGTGGTCGAGGCGATCGAGGTGGCGCTCAAGCGCGGCAGCGGGCGCGTCACCGTGCATGCGACCGGCGCCGAGGAAAACGCGCCGACGGACGTGTGGAAGTTCTCCACCGGCCTGCACTGCCCCGAGAGCGACATCCGCTACGCCGACCCGATCCCGTCGATGTTCTCGTTCAATTCGGCCGTGGGCGCCTGCGACACCTGCCGCGGTTTCGGCCGCGTGATCGGTGTCGACCTGGGCCTCGTGATTCCGAACGACAAGCTCACGCTGCGCGCCGGCGCCATCAAGACCATCCAGACGCCCGCGTGGAAAGAAGCGCAGGACGACCTCATGCGCCACGCCGAGGCCGCCGGCATCCCGCGCGACACGCCCTGGAACAAGCTCACCGAGGAGCAGAAGCACTGGGTGATCGAGGGCACGCCCAACTACAAGGAAGGCAACTGGAACAAGCAGTGGTATGGCGTGCGGCGCTTCTTCGGCTACCTGGAGAGCAAGGCCTACAAGATGCACATCCGCGTGCTCTTGTCGAAGTACCGCAGCTATACGCAATGCCCGACCTGCAGCGGCGCGCGCCTGAAGCTCGACAGCCTGATCTGGCGCATCGGCAGCAAGGAAGATGCAGACGCGGTGTTGCCGCCCGGGAAGCGATTCATGCCGACGGGGGCGAAGTGGACGCGGGCTCAGCTGGAGGCACTGCCGGGGTTGTGCCTGCATGACCTGATGCTGCTGCCGATCGAGCGGCTGCGTAAATTCTTCGACCGCATGGGTGTTTCTCCCTCCCCCGCCGGGGGAGGGCAGGGGTGGGGGCCGGCAGCGCCTGCAAGCCCTGCTGCCTCGAATGAGGCCGCGAGCCCCCATCCCAGCCTTCCCCCAGCAGGGGAAGGAGCCAAGACCGGGGAAGCACAGGCCCTGAAGCTGCTGTTCGAAGAAATCACCACCCGCCTGCGCTACCTGCACGACGTCGGCATCGGCTACCTCACGCTCGACCGCCAGAGCCGCACGCTGAGCGGCGGCGAGGTGCAGCGCATCAACCTCACGACCGCGCTCGGCACCTCGCTGGTCAACACGCTGTTCGTGCTCGACGAGCCCAGCATCGGCCTGCACCCGCGCGACATGAACCGCATCACCGAGGCCATGCTGCGCCTGCGCGATGCGGGCAACACGCTGGTCGTGGTCGAGCACGACCCGGCCGTGATGCTCGCGGCCGACCGCGTGATCGACATGGGCCCAGGCCCCGGCGCGCGCGGCGGGCAGATCGTGTTCGATGGCACCACCGACCAGCTGCGCGACGCCGACACGCTCACCGGCCAGTACCTGGGCGGGCGCAAGAAGATCGGCATGGGCTTCAAGCGGCTCGTGAGCGAGAACACGCACCGGCTCATCCTCGAAGGCGTGCGCGAGCACAACCTGAAGAACGTCACGGTCGAGTTCCCGCTCGCGCGGCTGGTGTGCGTCACCGGCGTCAGCGGCTCGGGCAAGTCGACGCTGATCCAGGATGTGCTGGCGCCTGCGCTGATGCGTCACTTCGGCAAGGCCACGGAAACGCCCGGCGCGCACGACCGCATGCTCGGCGCCGATCACCTCGGCGACGTGGTCTTCGTCGACCAGTCGCCGATCGGCAAGACCGCGCGCTCCAACCCCGCGAGCTACGTAGGCGCCTGGGACGCGATCCGCGAGATCTTCGCGACGGCCACGCTGTCGCGCCAGCGCGGCTATACGGCGAGCAAGTTCAGCTTCAACTCGGGCGACGGGCGCTGCCCGACCTGCGGCGGTTCGGGCTTCGAGCACGTCGAGATGCAGTTCCTGTCCGACGTGTACCTGCGCTGCCCCGACTGCGACGGCAAGCGCTACCGCCCCGAAATTCTCGAAGTGCGCGTGGAGCGCAAGGGCAGGAGCTACAACGTGGCCGACGTGCTCGACCTCACCGTGGCCGAAGCGGCCACCGTGTTCGAGGCCGACCGCGACGTGCTGCGCGTGCTGCAGCCGATCTCCGACGTGGGGCTCGACTACGTCAAGCTCGGCCAGCCCGTGCCGACGCTCTCCGGCGGCGAGGCTCAGCGCCTGAAGCTCGCGGGCTTCCTCGCCGAAGCGGCGAAGAGCGCGACCGCGAGCAAGCAGTCGGTGGCGCGCCGGGGCACGCTGTTCCTGTTCGACGAGCCGACCACCGGCCTGCATTTCGACGACATCGCGCGGCTGATGCGCGCGCTGCGCAAGCTGCTCGACGCCGGCCATTCGCTGATCGTGATCGAGCACAACCTCGACGTGATCCGCGCCAGCGACTGGTGCATCGACCTCGGCCCCGAAGGCGGCGAGGGCGGCGGCATGGTGGTGGCCGAGGGCACGCCCGAGCAGCTGCGCGAGAACCGCGCCTCGCTCACCGGCGCGGCGCTGGCCGACTACGACCTGGCCATCGGCCCCGAGGCCTACAAGGTGGCCGAGCGCGCCGCGCGGCGCTACATCGCCAATGCGAAGACGGCGCCCGGCGGCCATGCGATCGAGATCGTCAATGCGCGCGAGCACAACCTCAAGAACCTCAGCGTGAACATTCCGCGCGGCAAGTTCAGCGTGGTGACGGGCGTGAGCGGCTCGGGCAAGTCGACGCTCGCCTTCGACATCCTGTTCAACGAAGGGCAGCGACGGTATCTCGAATCACTCAACGCCTATGCGCGCAGCATCGTGCAGCCGGCCGGCCGGCCCGAGGTGGACGCGGTGTACGGCATTCCGCCGACCGTGGCCATCGAGCAGCGCCTGTCGCGCGGCGGCCGCAAGAGCACGGTGGGCACCACCACCGAGGTTTGGCACTTCCTGCGCCTGCTGTACGTGAAGCTGGGCATCCAGCACTGCATCCACGACGGCGCCGCCGTGCAGCCGCAGACGCCCGACAGCATCGCCGCGCAGCTGATGCGCAATTTCAAGGGCCAGCACATCGGCCTGCTCGCGCCGCTGGTGAGCAACCGCAAGGGCGTGTACACCGAGCTGGCCGACTGGGCGCGCCCGCGCGGCTTCACGCACCTGCGCGTGGACGGCGACTTCCTGCCGACCACCGGCTTCCCGCGCATCGACCGCTTCAAGGAGCACAGCATCGAGCTGCCGGTGGCCAGCCTCGACGTGCTGCCCGCGAAGGAAACCGAGCTGCGCGAGGCGCTTGCCAAGGCGCTCGAACACGGCAAGGGCGTGGTGCATGTGCTGAGCGAGCTCGACGGGCTCAAGGCCGCGATGATGGCCGGCGTGTCGGCCTCGGGCATCGGCCGTGTGAACGTGTTCTCCACGCTGCGCGCCTGCCCCGTGTGCAGCACCAGCTACGCCGAGCTCGACCCGCGCCTGTTCAGCTACAACAGCAAGCATGGCTGGTGCCCCGACTGCGTGGGCACGGGCGTGAAGCTCAGCAAGGACCAGCGCAAGGTCTTCGACGATTCCATCCGCGATGACGACAACAAGGGCCGCGAGCAGACCTTCGCCGAGCCCGAGGTGGAAGACCTGGCCGACACCGCCTGTCCGACATGTGAGGGCACGCGCCTGAACGCCACGGCGCGCGCCGTGAGCTTCGGCGCCTCGCCGGCGGATGGCCTGAGCGGCATCGGCATCACCGAACTCGCGCGCATGAGCGTGACCGAGGTGCGGCAGTGGTTCGAAGGGCTGGCGCTCGCGGGCCGTGAAGCCGAGATCGCGCGCGACCTGGTGCCCGAGATCAGGAGCCGTCTGGAGTTTCTGGAAGAGGTGGGCCTGGGCTATCTCACGCTCGACCGCGGCGCGCCCACGCTCTCGGGCGGCGAGGCGCAGCGCATCCGCCTGGCGGCGCAGCTGGGCAGCAACCTGCAGGGCGTGTGCTACGTGCTCGACGAGCCGACCATCGGCCTGCACGCGCGCGACAACCAGATCCTGCTCGACGCGCTGCACAAACTCGGCGACAAGGGCAACACGCTGGTGGTGGTGGAGCACGACGAAGACACCATCCGCCGCGCCGACCACATCATCGACATCGGCCCGAGCGCGGGCAAGCGCGGCGGCCGGCTCGTGGCCGAGGGCTCGGTGGCCGACATCCAGCAGGCGAGCGATTCGCAGACCGGACGCTACCTGCGTGATGCGATCCGGCATCCACTGCATGCGCGGCGCCTGGTTCCATTGCCCGACCCGAAGGCCGAAGAGAGCGGCCAATGGCTCACCGTGCACGGCGCCGACCTGCACAACCTGCAGGACGTGACGGCCACGCTGCCACTGCACCGCCTCGTGGTGGTCACCGGCGTGAGCGGCTCGGGCAAGTCGACGCTGGCGCGCGACGTGCTGCTGGCCAGCGTGCATGCCATCGTGGTCCAGCGCATGACCAAGGCCGGCCGCGACGCCGATGCCGCGGGCAAGCGCCCGGCCTGGTCCGGCTGCGACCGCGTCGAGGGCTACGAGTCCATCGACCGCGTGCTCGAGGTCGACCAGACCCCCATCGGCAAGACGCCGCGCAGCTGCCCGGCCACCTACATCGGCTTCTGGGACACCATCCGCAAGCTGTTCGCCGACACGCTCGAAGCCAAGGCGCGCGGCTACGGCCCGGCACGCTTCAGCTTCAACACCGGCGAAGGCCGCTGCCCCGGCTGCGAGGGCGCGGGCGTGCGCACCATCGAGATGAGCTTCCTGCCCGACGTGAAGGTGCCCTGCGAGGTGTGCCACGGCGCGCGCTTCAACCCCGAGACGCTGGCCGTGAGCTGGCGCGGCAAGAGCATCGGCGAGGTGCTGCAGATGGAAGTGGACGAGGCGGTCGAGTTCTTCGCGGCCATGCCCAACATCAGCCACCCGCTGCAGCTTCTGAAGGACGTGGGGCTCGGCTACCTCACGCTGGGGCAGCCTTCGCCCACGCTCTCGGGCGGCGAGGCGCAGCGCATCAAGCTGGTGACCGAGCTCAGCAAGGTGCGCGACGACGTCACCCGCCGCGGCCAGAAGGCGCCGCACACGCTGTACGTGCTCGACGAGCCGACCGTGGGCCTGCACATGGCCGACGTCGAGAAGCTGATCCACGTGCTGCACCGGCTGGTGAACGGCGGCCACAGCGTGGTGGTGATCGAGCACGACCTCGACCTGATCGCCGAGGCCGACTGGATCCTTGACCTCGGGCCCGAGGGTGGCAACGCCGGCGGGCGCATCGTGGCCGCGGCGGCACCGGAGGAAGTGGTGCGGCTCGGCACGCACACGGGGGTGGCCCTGGCGCCGGTGCTGGCGCGATAGCGGGCAGGGCGGGGCGCTGTCCCCGCCCTTCCTCGTTTCCTATTTCTGGATATCGCCCAGGCAGAGGTACTTGATCTCCACGTAGTCGTCCATGCCGTGGTGCGAGCCCTCGCGCCCCAGGCCCGACTGCTTCACGCCGCCGAACGGCACATGCTCGGTGGCGATCACGCCGGCGTTGATGCCGACCATGCCGTATTCCAGCGCTTCCGCCACGCGGAAGATCCGGCCCACGTCGCGGGTGTAGAAGTAGCTCGCGAGGCCGAACTCGGTGTTGTTCGCCGCATCGATGCCGTCCTGCTCGGTCTTGAATCGGAACACGGGTGCGAAGGGACCGAAGGTTTCTTCGCGCGCGCACAGCATGTCGGAGGTGGCTTCGGCAACCACGGTCGGCTCGAAGAACTGGCCCTGCATCCGGTGGCCGCCCGCGAGCACCTTGCCGCCCTTGGCGACGGCGTCGTCGACGTGGCGCTGCACCTTGTCGAGGGCCGCATCCTCGATCAGCGGACCCTGTACCACGCCGTCCTCGAAGCCGTTGCCGACCTTGAGCGCCTTGACCTTGGCCGCGAACTTCTCGACGAAGGCGTCGTAGATGCCGTCCTGCACATACAGCCGGTTCGCGCAAACGCAGGTCTGGCCGGCATTGCGGTACTTGCTGGCCATCGCGCCATCGACTGCCGAGTCCACGTCCGCATCGTCGAACACCAGGAAGGGCGCGTTGCCGCCGAGTTCGAGCGACAGCTTCTTGACCGTCGGCGCGCACTGGCTCATCAGGATGCGGCCCACTTCGGTGGAACCGGTGAAGCTCAGGTGGCGCACGACGTCGCTCTCGCACAGCGCCTTGCCGATCGCGATGCTGTTGGCGCTGTCGGCCGTGAGCACGTTGAGCACGCCCGCCGGAATGCCGGCCCGCACGGCCAGCTCCGCCGCGGCCAGCGCGGTCAGCGGCGTGAGCTCGGCGGGCTTGATGACCACCGTGCAGCCGGCCGCCAGCGCCGGAGCCACCTTGCGGGTGATCATCGCGAGCGGAAAATTCCACGGCGTGATGGCCGCGCACACGCCGATGGCCTGCTTCATCACCAGCAGGCGGCGGTTGTTGTCGAACTGCGGCAGCACCTCGCCGTTCACGCGCTTGGCCTCTTCGGCGAACCACTCGACGAAGCTGGCGGCATAGGCGACCTCGCCCTTGGCCTCGGCGAAGGGCTTGCCCTGCTCGGCGGTCATGAGGCGGCCGAGGTCTTCGGTGTTGGCGGTCAGCAGGTCGAACCATTTGCGCAGCACGATGCTGCGCTCCTTGCCGGTCTTGCCGCGCCAGGCGGCGAGCGCCTTGTCGGCAGCGGCAATGGCGAGCTCGGCGTCCGCGCGCGTGAGGTTGGCCACGTCGACGAGCTTCAGGCCGGTGGCCGGGTCGTTCACGTCGAAGCGGCTGGCGCCCTTTGTCCATTCGCCGGCGATCAGCGCATCGGTCTTGAGCAGGGTCGGGTCGTTCAGCAGCGAGAGAGGGGAAGTCTTCGTGTCCATGGTGTCGTGTTGTCCTGGGAGAAATGAGTAGCCGGTGTCAGCGGAAAGGTACACCGGGGAGTACGCAGAGCATTTCGTAAAGGAGGTTGGCCCCGAGCAGCGCAGTGTTTCCACTCGTGTCGTAGGGCGGACTGACCTCCACCAGATCGGCGCCCACCACGTTCAACCCGCGGCAGCCGCGCACGATCTCCAATGCCTGCGGCACGGTGAGCCCGCCGATCTCCGGAGTGCCAGTGCCGCCAGCAAACGAAGGATCGATGCCGTCGATGTCGAAGCTGATATAGACCGGCTGAGTCGGCCCGATGCGCTCGCGCACCTGCGCCATCAGCGGCGCGAGCGACTGGTACCAGACCTCGTGCGCCTGCACCACCGTGAAGCCTTGCTCGCGCGGCCAGTCGAAATCGTCCGCCGCATAGCCGGTGCCGCGCAGGCCGATCTGCCAGACCTTGTCGCAGGCCAGCAGGCCCTCCTCGACGGCGCGGCGGAACGGCGTGCCGTGCGCGATGCGCTCGCCGAACATGTCGTCGTTCACGTCCGCATGCGCATCGACGTGCACCAGCGCGACCGGGCCGTGCTTGCGCGCCACCGCGCGCAGGATCGGCAGCGCGATGGTGTGGTCGCCGCCCAGCGTCAGCGGCGCGCAGCCGGCGGCCAGCACCGAGTCGTAGAAGGTCGAAACGATGTCGATCGACTTTTCGAGCGAATAGGTGTTGATCGGCACGTCGCCCAAGTCGGCCACGTTCAGCCGGTCGAAAGGCGCCGCGCCGGTGGCCATGTTGTAGGGGCGCAGCAGCGCCGATTCGGCGCGGATCTGGCGCGGCCCGAAGCGTGCACCCGGACGGTTGGAAGTGCCGATGTCCAGCGGCACGCCGATGAACGCCGCGTCCAGCCCCTCCGGCGAAGTTGCGGCCGGCAGCCGCATCATCGTGCCGGGGCCGGCGAAGCGCGGCATGGTGTTGCCGCCGAGCGGCTGGTTCGGTGTCGTGGTGATCGGCATCGTGTGGAGCGGGTTCAGCGCCGCCGGCCGCGCAGCCATTCGAGCGCGAGCAGCAGCGTGGTGGTGAAGATGATCAGCAGCGTCGCCACGGCGGCGATGGTGGGCGAGATGTTCTCGCGGATGCCGGTGAACATCTGGCGCGGCAGCGTGACCTGGTCGGGCCCCGCGAGGAACAGCGTGACCACCACTTCGTCGAACGAGGTGGCGAAGGCGAACAACGCGCCCGAGATCACGCCTGGCGCAATCACCGGCAGCGTGACGCGCATGAAAGTCCTGAACGGTGTCTCGCCCAGGCTCAGCGATGCGCGCACCAGGTTCTGGTTGAAGCCGGCCAGCGTGGCGAGCACCGTGGTCAGCACGAAAGGTGCACCCAGCGCCGCGTGCACCACGATCAGCCCGAAGTAAGTGTCGGCCAGCCCGAGCGGCGCGAAGTAGAGGTACGTGGCGACGCCCACCACCACGATAGGCACCACCATCGGCGAGATCAGCACGCTCATGAGCAGGCCCTTGAAGGCGAAGCTCGTGCGCGACAACCCCACCGCCGCCAGCGTGCCCAGCACGGTGGCCAGCACCGTGGCGGCCGGCGCGACGATGAAGCTGTTGCGCGCCGCACGCGCCCACTCGGGCGACTCGAAGAGGTTGCGATACCACCGCAGCGACCAGCCGGGAATCGGGTAGGCCAGGAACGAACTGTCGGAGAACGACAGCGGAATCACCACCAGGATCGGCGCCAGCAGGAAGGCCAGCACCGCGACGCAGCCGGCGCGCACCAGCCACCAGCCGAGCTTGTCGGCGAAGGTGGCGTAGGCCGGGAATTGGGGAAGCTTGAACATGCTTGTCGGTCCTTCGTGCCGCTCAGCCGAGGCTCAGCTCGGCCTTGCCGATGCGGCGGTAGACGGCATACAGCAGCAGCGTGGCGACCAGCAGCACGGCGCCCAGCGCGCAGGCCATGCCCCAGTTGATCTCCACGTTGGTGTAGCGCGCGATGTAGTAGCTCAGCATCTGGTCGTCCGCGCCGCCGAGCAGCGCCGGCGTCACGTAGTAGCCGATGGCCAGGATGAAGACCAGCAGCGCGCCGGCGCCGATGCCCGGGTAGGTCTGCGGCACGTACACGCGGAAGAAGGCCGCCAGCGGCGAGCTGCCCAGCGAGACGGCTGCGCGAAGGTAGGTGGGCGGCACGCTCTTCATGACGCTGTAGAGCGGCAGGATCATGAAGGGCAGCAGGATGTGCACCATCGCGATGATCACGCCGGTGCGGTTGAACAGCAGCGCCAGCGGATGGTCAGTCAGGCCGATGCCCATGAGGCCCCGGTTGACCAGCCCCTCGGACTGCAGCAGCACGATCCAGGCAGCCACGCGCACCAGGATGGAAGTCCAGAACGGCACCAGCACCAGGATCATCAGCACGTTGGCCTTGCGCGCCGGCAGCGTCGACAGCCACCACGCCAGCGGATAGGCCAGCAGCAGGCAGAAGAAGGTGACGACGGCGCTGATCTGGAAGGTGCGCAGCAGGATGCCGGCAAAGGCGCGCTGGTCGGCGGGCATGCGCTCGATCTCGCCGGCCACGTCGCGCCGCAGGTCGACCGAGGCGAGCAGGTAGTCGGGCGTCCAGCGCGAGCCGTTCTTGGCGATCGCCTGCCAGTACGGCGCCTCGCCCCAGCGCGGGTCGAGCTCCAGCATGCGCGCCTTGACTTCTTCCGGCGTGCCGGCGATCGGCAGCGCCCGGAAGGTGCCCATCACCAGCGAGCGGGCGCCCGCGATCTCGGTGTTGAGGCGGCGCGCCAGGGCGCCCGCGTCGGAGCTGTCGGGCAGCTGGGCGAGATCGGCTGCTATGGCCGCAAAGGCCGCTGGCGCGGGCGCCTCCTTGCGGTTCCAGCCGTCGAGCGCACGCACGGTGCGCGGCAGCGCGTTGGCCACCTCGGGGTTCTCGACCGCGCGCTGCAGCAGCGCCACGATGGGCACCAGCAAGGTCAGCAGCAGGAACACCAGCAGCGGCACCGTGAGCGCAAAGGCGCGCCATTTGCGGCGGGCTTCGGCGCGCCCCAGCGCACGCCGAAGCTCGCCGGGCGGAGCCTGCATCGAAACCTGGGGGACAGACGTTGCCGCGTGCATGGCCTTCTTCGCGCCGCTCGTTTACTGCGTGGCCCAGGACGCGAAGCGCTTCTCGAGCGCCTCGCCCTGGTCGGCCCAGAAGCCGACGCTGAACTGCAGCGCATCCTTGGCGTTGGCCGCCGAGGTCGGCAGGTCGGCGAGCACCTTGGGGCTGAGCGAGGCCAGCGCCTTGGTGTTGGTGGGGCCGTAGGCGATGCTCTGTGCATAGACCGCCTGGTTGGCCGGCTGCATCGTGAACTGGATGTACTTCAGCGAGGCTTCCTTGTTCGGGGCGCCCTTCGGGATCACCAGGTAGTCGAGGTCGTAGATGCCGCCCGGCCAGTAGATCTTGAGGTCGCGGCCTTCGCGGTTGGCCGCGTCGATGCGGCCGTTGTACACCGTGGTCAGCACCACGTCACCGGCCACCAGGAACTGCGGCGGCTGCGCACCGGCTTCCCACCACTGGATGTTGGGCTTCAGCTCGGTGAGCTTCTTGAACGCGCGGTCGGCGCCTTCCTTGGTGGCGAGCACCTTGTACACGTCGGCCGGCTTCACGCCGTCGGCCATGAGCGCGAACTCGAGGTTGTAGCGCGCGCCCTTGCGCATGCCGCGCTTGCCGGGGATCTTCTTCACGTCCCAGAAGTCGGCCCAGCTGGTGGGCGCGGTCTTGAGCTTCTCGCCGTTGTAGGCCATCACGGTCGACCACACGAACAGGCCCACGCCGCAGTCGGTGACCGCGGCCGGCAGGAAGTCGGCCTTGCTGCCGATCTTCGAATAGTCGAGCTTCTCGAACAGGCCCTCGTCGCAGCCGCGCACCGCGTCGGGCGATTCGACTTCGACCACATCCCAGGTGACCTTCTTCGTTTCGACCATGGCCTTGATCTTGGCCTGTTCGCCGTTGTATTCGACCGGGATGATCTTGGTGCCGGTCTTCTCGTAGGGCTCGTAATAGGCCTTCTTCTGGGCATTGGCGTTGGCGCCGCCGAAGTTGACCACGGTGAGCTGCTGCTGGGCCAGGGCCGGCAGCGCGAAGCTGGCGGCGACGATGCAGGCGAGGAATGTCTTTTTCATGATGGAAATCTTCCTGGGTGATGAAAGGAAACGAGGGAACAACAACGGACCGGGATCAGGGGGCATAGATGCGCGCGTGCGCGGTGGGGAATTCGAGCACCACCGCTTCGCCGGCCCGCGGCGCAGCGGCGCCGTCGAGGCCGTCCAGCGGCAGCTTCACGGTGGCTTCGGTCTGGCCGCCGCCGACGCTGCACAAGAGCCGCAGGTGGTCGCCGTAGTAGATGACGCGCGCCACCTCGGCGGCGAGCATGTTGGTGCCCTGCGTCTCCGGCCGGCGGTGCAGCACCACGCGTTCGGGGCGGATGCAGGCCTCCACGGCCGCACCCGCGGCCGCGCCGCCGACGTTGAGCCCGCGCAGCACGCGGCCGTCGGGCAGCTTCATCTCGGCGTGCTCGCCGCCGCGGTCCAGCTGGCCCTTGAGCACGGTGCTGTCGCCGACGAAGCCGGCCACGAAGCGGTTGGATGGCGTCTCGTAGAGCCGGTCGACCGTGTCCAGCTGCTGGATCACGCCTTCGTTGAACACCGCCACGCGGTCGCTCATGGTGAGCGCTTCGCCCTGGTCGTGCGTCACGTAGACGAAGGTCACGCCGAGCTGGCGGTGCAGGTCCTTGAGCTCGAGCTGCATGTGCTCGCGCAGCTGCTTGTCGAGCGCGCCGAGCGGCTCGTCCATCAGCACCAGCTGCGGCTCGAACACCAGCGCGCGCGCCAGCGCCACGCGCTGCTGCTGGCCGCCCGAGAGCTGGCCGGGCAGGCGGTCGGTCATGCCGCGCAGCTGCACCATGTCGAGCGCGCGCTGCACGCGGCGCTGCTGCTCGTCTTTCGAAACCTTGCGCACGGTGAGCGGGTAGGCCACGTTCTGGCCCACGCTCAGGTGCGGAAACAGCGCGTAGTTCTGGAAGACCATGCCGAAGTTGCGCTTGTGCGGCGGCGTGCGGGTGATCGGCTTGCCGTCGAGCAGGATCTCGCCCGAGGTCGGCGACTCGAAGCCCGCCAGCATCATCAGCGTGGTGGTCTTGCCCGACCCCGAAGGCCCGAGCAGGCTCAGGAACTCGCCGCGGTGGATGTCCAGATCGAGCTGGCGTACCACCAGGTGTTCGCCGTCGTAGGTCTTCTGGACGCGCTGGAAGCGCACCAAGGGTTCTGCTGTCATGGAGGATTCCGGGAAAGGATCGGTCGATCAGCGCAGCGCGGCGAAGCTGTCCGCGAGAAGCGCCAGGCCTTCGTCCACAAGCAAGTCGGATGCCGTGAGCGGCACCAGTACACGAATTACATTGCCGTAGGTGCCGCATGACAGCAGGATTAACCCGCGCCGCGCCGCCTCCGCGACCACCTGGCGGGTCAGTGCGGCATCGGGCCGCGCGGTGTCGCCCTGCTCGAACAGCTCGATGGCCACCATGGCGCCGAGCCCGCGCACGTCACCAATGGCCGGCTCGCCGGCCGCGATGCGGCGCAGGCCGGCCGTGAGCCGTTCGCCCAGCGCCCGGCTGCGCGCGAGCAGTTGCTCGTCGTCGAACACCTTGAGCACCGCGAGTGCCGCGGCACAGCCAATGGGGCTGCCGGCATAGGTGCCGCCCAGGCCGCCGGGCGCGGGAGCGTCCATCACCTCGGCGCGGCCCACCACGCCGGAGATCGGGAAGCCGCCCGCCATCGACTTGGCGGTGGTGATCAGGTCGGGCGCCACGGGCCACTGCTCGCTGGCGAACCAGGTGCCGGTGCGGCCCGCGCCGGTCTGCACCTCGTCGGCAATGATGAGGATGCCGTGGCGGTCCGCCAGCGCGCGCAGGCCTTCGACGAAATCGTTGGGCGCCACGTAGAAGCCGCCTTCGCCCTGCACCGGCTCCAGGATGAAGGCCGCCACGCGCTCGGGCTCGATGTCGTTCTTGAACAGCAGCTCGACCGAGTGCAGGGCGTCGTCCACGCTCACGCCGTGCAGCGCGTTCGGGTACAGCGCATGGAACACCTCGCCCGGGAAGGGGCCGAAGCCAATCTTGTAGGGGGCGACCTTGCCGGTCAGGCCGAGCGTCATCATCGTGCGGCCGTGGTAGCCGCCCGTGAATGCGATGACGCCGGGGCGCCGGGTGTGGGCGCGGGCGATCTTGACCGCGTTCTCCACCGCCTCGGCACCGGTGCTCAGGAAGATCGACTTCTTCGCGAACGCGCCCGGCGCCAGTGCGTTCAGGCGCTCGGCCAGCTCCACATAGGGCTCGTAGGCCACCACCTGGAAGCAGGTGTGCGAATAGAGATCGACCTGCGCCTTCACGGCGGCACTGATCTCCGGGTGGCAGTGGCCGGTGTTGAGCACCGCGATGCCGCCGGCGAAGTCGATGTAGCGGCGGCCCTCGACGTCCCACAGTTCAGCGTTGGCGGCGCGGGCGACGAAGATTTCATGGGCCTGGCCCACACCGCGGGCGACGGCCGCGCTGCGGCGGGCCATGAGGGCGGCATTGCTGAGATGGGGTTCGCGTTGCATGGTACGACCTGTGCTTTGAAGGAGGAATGCCGGCACTCTAGGTCGCGCGAATCGATCCAGCCATGTACACCGGAAGTGATCGCCCGGAAGACTGTACTGGTCTTGTATCCTGTACATACTTTCCTCAATATGGTGCAGCCCGGACTGCCGGAGACGCCCCCCGATGCTCATTCTTCGCCCCGAACAGCCGACGCCGCTGGTAAGCCAGATCGTGGAAGGGCTGCGCGGACTGATCGGCTCCCAGAAGCTCAAGGCCGACAGCAAGCTGCCGTCGATCCGCGCCTTTGCCGCGGCGCACGGCGTCAGTGTTTTCACGGTGGTCGAGGCCTATGACCGGCTGGTGGCCCAGGGCCTGCTGGTCTCTCGCGCCAACGCGGGTTTCTTCGTCAAGCGGCGCAGCGACGAGAGCGCCGCCGGCGCGGCCAGCACGCCCCGCCCGGACCCCCGCTTCGACGCCCGCTGGTACCTTCAGCAGATCTTCGAAAACCGCAACCTGCCGCTCAAGCCCGGCTGCGGCTGGCTGCCGCACGACTGGCTGTTCGAGGACGGCATGCGCCGCAGCCTGCGCCACCTCGCCTCCGAAGGCACCGACATCGGCGGCTACGGCCTGCCCTTCGGCCACATGGCGCTGCGCATGGCGACGGCCGAGGCGCTGTCGGAGCAGCAGATCGTGGTCGATGCCGCCCAGGTCCTGCTGACCCAGGGCTCCAGCCAGGCCCTGGACCTGGTCGCGCGCCGGCTGCTCAAGCCGGGCGATGCGGTGCTGGTGGACGACCCCGGCTATCCGAACCTGATGTTCATGCTGCGCTTCCTGGGCGTGGAGATCATCGGCGTGCCGCGCATCCCTTCGGGCTACGACATGCCCGCGCTCGAGGCGCTGCTCGCTCAGCACCGGCCCAAGGCCTTCTTCACCCAGCCCCGGCTGCAGAGCCCGACCTGCTCGATGGCTTCGCTGCCGCAGCTGGTGCAACTGCTGCAGCTGGCCCAGGCGCACGACTTCACGCTGGTCGAGAACGACATCTACGCCGAGATGGACGCGTCGATGCGCCCCTCGCTCGCCAGCCTGGGTCAGCTGCGCCGCGTGGTCTACGTGGGCAGCTATTCGAAGACCATCTCGCCGAACATCCGTGTCGGCTACGTGGTCGCGCAGCCGGAGCTGCTCGATGAGCTGGCGCAGCTCAAGATGGTCTCGGGCCTCACCTCCTCCGACATCACCGAGCGCCTGGCCTTCGGCACCGTGACCGACGGCCGCTGGCGCAAGCATCTCAAGGCGCTGCGCGACCGCCTCGCGCAGGCGCAGGGCAGCGTCGCGAGGCGGCTGGACGCGCTGGGCTTCGAGCTGTTCCATGAGGCCGCGGCCGGCATGTACCTGTGGGCCCGGCACCCCGACATCGCCGACAGCTCTGAGCTCTCGCGGCGCGCTGCGGTCGAGGGAATCATGCTCGGCCCGGGCCAGCTGTTCCTGGTCAATCCGCATCCCACCGGTTGGCTGCGCTTCAACGTGGCCTTCAGCGAGGACGAGCGGCTCTGGCGCTTCCTGGAGCGCAGCATCGAAGAACAGCGCAGGTACGACTGACGTCGCTCGCAATGCCGCGCAAGCAGGCGCACAATGGCTTCAACCCTTGGCGCAGGCGCATCCTGAACCAGCCATGGTGGAGTAAACATGTGAGGGGATGAAGCGCCGCGGCAGGGCTACGCAAGGAGCCATGCCATGACCCGCTTCATCGATGTTCACAGCCTGGTCCGCCTGGTGGACGAGACCGGCGTTCCGCAGTTCCTCACGGCCCTGGCCGACGCGTTGCGCGACGATTTCCTGCGGTGGCGCGAGTTCGACAAGAAGGCCCGTGTGGCCAGCCATTCGCACCTCGGCGTGATCGAGCTCATGCCGGTGGCCGACGACGGCGCCTATGCCTTCAAGTACGTCAATGGGCATCCGAACAACACCCAGCTCGGGCTGCCGACCGTCATGGCTTTCGGCGTGCTGGCGGAAGTCGACACGGGCTACCCGGTGCTGCTTTCCGAACTCACGCTCACCACCGCATTGCGCACGGCCGCCACCTCGGCCATGGCCGCCCAGGCATTGGCGCGGCCCGGTTCGCGCAGCCTCGCGCTGATCGGCAACGGCTCGCAGAGCGAGTTCCAGGCGCTGGCCTTCCATGCGCTGCTGGGCATCGAGCAAGTGCGCGTGTACGACACCGATCCGCACGCCACCGACAAGCTGGTGCGGCACCTGTCGGCGTGCACGCCGCTGGACATCGTGCGCGCGGGCTCCGTGGCGGATGCCGTGCGCGGCGCCGACATCGTCACCACCGTCACCGCCTGCCAGGGGCGCGCGACCGTGCTCACGCCCGACATGATCGAGCCGGGCATGCACATCAATGCGGTGGGCGGCGATTCGCCCGGCAAGACCGAGCTGCACCCCGACGTGCTGCACAAGGCGCGCGTGTTCGTCGAGTACGAGCCGCAGACCCGCGTGGAGGGCGAGATCCAGCAGGTGGGGGCCGACTTTCCGGTGCACGAGCTGTGGCGCGTGCTGCTCGGCGAAGTGCCCGGCCGCGAAACTCCCACACAGGTCACGCTGTTCGACTCGGTCGGCTTCGCGCTGGAAGACTACACGGCGCTTCGCTACATACAGCGCCTCGCCACCGAGCGCGGCATCGGCCAGCAGATCGCGCTGGTGCCCGAGCTCGACGACCCGAAGGACCTGTTCGGCCTCACGGCCTCGGGCCGGCGCCGGGCGGTGCTGCGGCGTGCGGCATGATGGCGGCATGCTCACGATCTACAACGACCAGCACGTTCTTCACCAGGGCAGAGTCGAAATGTTCCGCGGCGAACTCGTGCCGTGCTTCGAGGTTCCGGCCCGCGTCGACCATGTGAAACACGAACTGGAGCGCCGCCGCCTCGGCGCGCTCCAGGCGCCCGATGCCTTCGACGAGGCGCTGCTGGCCAAGGTGCATGCGCCGCGTTACCTGGACTTCATCGCGCATGCGTGGGATGAGTGGGTGGCGCTCGACCCGTCCAACGTGTCGCGCGATGCGCTGCCCTCGTACTGGCCCACGCGCGGCATGCGCACCGATGTGCTGCCGAAGAGCTTTCCGGCGCGCATGGGGCTGTTCTCGTTCGATGCCGGCACACCGCTGATGGCGGGCAGCTGGGCCGCGGCGCGCCATGGCGCGGCCTGCGCGTGGACCGCGGCGCAGCGCGTCGTTGGGGGGGGGCCGCCCCCCCGCGCCGCCCCCCCCCCCCCCCGCCCCCCCGGCGGGGGCCCCGGATT
>NZ_JBGLYU010000055.1:0-43764 GCF_047304235.1 Variovorax sp. Varisp36 | reverse complement strand
TTTTTATCCCCCCCCCCCCCCCCGCGGGGGGTGGTGGCCCCGGCGCCCCCACCCGGGGGCGCCCCCCCCCCCCCCCCGCCGGGGGGGGGCCTCCGCCCCCCCCCCCCCCCCGCCGAGCTGGAGCTTCCAGCTCATGTCGATGTCCTCGGTGAGTACGTCGGGGCTCCAGAAGCCGACCTCGATCACGGCGCGGCGCCGGAACATGGCGAGCACGCCCGAGACGGTGAAGAGCGTGCCCACCAGCTGCTGCGAGCGCTTGATGAGCCCGATGATCGAAGAGAACTCGCCCACCTGCATGCGTCCGAGCAGCGTGGTGCGCGTACGGATGCGCGGATTGCCGGTGACCGCGCCGATGCGTTCGGAGCGCAGCATCGGCCGCAGCATCCATGCGATGGCGTCGACGTCCACCAGCGCATCGCCGTCGATGCCCAGGATGTATTCGCCGCGCGCGAGCTGGCAGGCGGTGTTGAGCCCGACCGCCTTGCCCTGGTTGCTGGCGTTGTGGATCACGCGCAGGCGGCTGTATTCCTGCGTCATCTGGTCGAGCAGCTCGCCGGTGCCGTCGGTGCTGCCGTCGTTCACGGCGATGACCTCGTAGTGCGGGTAGCGCGTGCGCATCAGCTGCTCGATCACCTCGCGCAGGTGCGGCGCTTCGTTGAAGCAGGGCACCACCACTGTGACCAGCGGGTGCGAGGGCAGCGAGTCGAGCGGATTGGCGTCGGCGTCGCGCCTGCGCTCGAACACCCATGCATGCGAGAGGCCGCCCGCCATCCACACGTAGGCCATGAAGAAGGGGTAGTAGAAGACGAAGCCGAACAGCAGCGTGGGCAACGAGTGCGCGAGGATCTGGACGGTGCTCATGGCGCGGGCTGTGCAGGGGGCGTCGCGGCGGCCGGGGCACGCAGCGCGCGCGGCAGCAGCGTGCGCATCGAGATCGCGCGGCGCACGGTTTCCAGCGAGGGTTGGTCGTTCAGGAAGTCATCGGGGTAGTAGCCCAGGTGGCGCACGCCGGCGCGCCGCAGCAGCGTCCATTGGCGGGTGAGCTCGGCGTCGGGCACGGGCTTGCCGGTGTGCCAGTCGCGCGCCTGCAGTTCGAACACGGTGCCGTCGAGGCCGCGCGGCGTGCCGGCCGCGCGCTGCGCGAGCCGCGAGAGCCAGGCATCGCTGTCGGCGTCGGTTCGGGCCTCGCGCTCCATGCGCGGCATCGCCATGAGCCCGACGTAGTCGTAGGCCGCGAGCGAGGCCTCGTAGTTCTGCGCGAACCATTGCTCGGCCTGGGGGTCGAGAACCGGCCGCGCATAAAGGTTGCGCGCGGTTTCCAGCGCGGGCCGCCAGGCGCCCACGCGCGCGGCCAGTTCGTGCGTGAAGTCGATCAGGTAGCGCGTCTTGGCGGCGGTCCAGCGCGCCGTCAGTTCCGGCTTCGCGCGGATCGCGGCCACGTCGGCCGGCAGGCCCCAGCGGGCGTAGGTGGCGAGGGCGGCGGGGCTCGCATCCTCGTCGTCGGACAGCGTCGCGTCGTCGTGGAACAGCAGGCCGCCGAAGAAGGCGTGGCGGCCGAGGTCTTCGTAGATGTCGCCGACCAGCGCGCGCACCGCGGGGTCGAAAGGCGTGAGCCGGTGGTAGCGGCCGGCCGGCATCGCGCCGCCCTGCGCCATCACCGTGTGGGTGGCGAGCGGATTCGAGGCCGGCAGGCGGAAGGCCGTCACCGGCATCCATGCATAGACCTTCACGCCGGCGCGACTGCGCAGCTGCCAGGCCGCGCGGCTGAACAGGTCGGCGCGCATCGGCAGGTGCCGGTTGGGAAAGTACAGCGCGTCGGCCACGCCGTCGCCGTCGGGGTCGGCGTAGGCCTGCAGGAACACCGAGCGCGGGCGCACGGCGGCCACGCGGTCGATCAGCTTCGAGAGGTTGCGCTCCTGCTGGGCCGGGTCGAGGTCGTACACGTAGTCGAGGTCCACGTGCATCACGCGGTTGACGGGCCAGACCTCGCCGCCTGCGGGGCTGCGCAGCAGCCGGGCGTATTCGGGCGCCTCGTTGTCGTACTCCGCAAGCGCGCGGCGGACGCGCGCGAGCGGAACCGTCGGCGTGTTCGAGCCGTCGTCCAGCGTGAGGGTGATGGGCATGCCCGCGCGCTCGGAGGCTTTGAGCGCTGCCGCGTTGTAGGCGCCATAGGGCCACACCATCGAGCGCACCTTCGCGCCGGTGCGCTTTTCGATGAGTTCGCGGCTGCGGCGCAGGTCGGACTCGATGCGCTGCGTGTAGGCGGCATCGTCCTCGTAGCGCCCGGTCTTGGGGTCGTAGCGGTGCGTGGCAGCGGCCGGCAGCATGTTGCCCTGCGGGTTGGCGAGGATGCCGGTGTGCATGGCGTCGCTGTGGCTCGCGAATTCGACGAGGCCCGAGCGGGCCATCTCGGCGGCCTCGCTCCACAGCAGGAAGTTCTCACGCGGCGCGGGCTTGTCGCCCCAGTGCACCGGTTGACCCTCGGGCACCTCGAGCCAGCTCGTCACCAGCGCGAACAGCGCCGGGTAGTTGTAGCGCTTGAGCAGCGGGAACACCTTGGTGTAGGCGCTGCGATAGCCGTCGTCGAAGGTCAGCAGCACGGGCTTGGGCGGCAGCGGCTTGCCGCCGGCGCGCGCATCGACGATCTGCTGCAGGCTCACCGGGTGATGGCCGTTGTACTGCAGCCAGGCCAAGGTCTCGGCGAAGGTGCGCTCGTCCACCGCGGTCGCCTCGGGCGAGGTTTCGAAGCTCGCGCGCACGTTGGCGCGCACGTCGTGGAAGGCGATCACGCGAAAGCTCACGCCGTCGTCGGGGTCGGCGCTCGGCAGGGGCTGCGCAAGGGCTGGCAGCGAAAGCGCCAGCAGCAGCCACGCAAGGGCCGCGCGCAGGAAGGTGAAAGGGTTGTTCGTCGTTCGCATCACTGCAGGGGCATCGAGAGGTTCAGGAAAACGCCGCGCTGTAGTTCGCGCACGCCGTCGTAGGGGTGGCTGGCAATGCGCAGGCCGTAGCGCAGCGCGAGCTTGGAACCGAGGTTCCAGCGGTGCTCGTAGCGCAGGCTCCACGTCGGGCCGCTGCCGAAGCCCGCCTGCCGATAGGTGCCCCCGCCGAGCTCGACGACGTGGAAGAACTGTCGGTCGTCGCGCTTCCAGCCAAGCCACTGCGCGCGTGCCGAGAGCTGCGCGCTGCCGTCGCTCGACGGGTTGAAGTAGGGCGCGGTGTCGATGTCGCGGCCGCGGCTCGCGTCGGCGCCGAGCGTCGTTTCGAGCTGGAACGCCGGCGTGCTCACCCAGCGTTCGCGCCAGCCGAGGCCGAGACCGCTGCGCAGGTTGCCGTCGCTGAAGTCGAGCTGCTGCCACTTCAGGTCGAAGCGGCGCGATTCGTTCACCACGTAACCCACGCTCGCGCCGGCCTCGTGCGCGCCGATGCCGGCCACGCGCGCTTTCCACGGCAGTTCCTTGCTGTCGCCGTCGTAGGTGGCCGACAGCCGCCAGGCGTCGCTTGCGCGGTAGTCGAGCCGGCCAGCCGCGCTGTTGCGGTAGGGGCCGCCGTTCGCATGCTGCAGCACGCCTTCGGCCAGCCAGCGGCCGCGCTGCCAGCCCAGGCCGAGGCCGCCGCGCGCCCAGTTCGCGCTGCCGAGGTCGGTGGTTCCGCGGCCTAGCGACTGGTCGTAGAACACGCGCCACTGGTCGTCGATGAGGCCCGAGGCGAGCCGGCTGTCGATGCGCCATTCGCGGTTGGCGATGGCCGCGCCGCCGGAGGAGGCTCCGGCGTCCACGTCGAGCCGTGGGCCGACCTGGGTGAGCCGCCTGCGTTCCATGTCGCGCACCTGCTGCGAGTCGGGCAGGTCGGCGGCGAGCGATTCCGCGCGGCGGCGGGCTTCGCCGAATTCACCGGCATCGAGCAGCGCCTCGACGTGGCCGGTGCGCGCGCCGACGTCGTAGGGCGCGTCGGTCGCGAGCGCCTCGAAGCGTGCGAGCGCGGCTTCGGGGTGCTCGCGCAGCCGCTCGGTGAGGGCGGCGCCAGAGGCGTAGCCGGCGTTGAACGGCGCTTCGCGCGCCAGGGCCGCGAAGCTTTGCTGCGCGAGCGCCGGCCGGTCGGTGTAGAGCTGCATCAGCCCGCGCATGCCGCTCACCTCGGTGTACTCGCCGTTGGGGCGGCCGGCTTCCGGCGCGAGGTGCAGCAGGGCCGGCGTGGCGGCTTCGAGTCGCTGCAGCAGTGCCTCGGCATCGCTGAAGCGGCCGACGTCTTGATAGGCGTAGATCAGCCCCAGGTGGATGTCGTTGGGCATGGGCAGGTCGGCGCCGCCGCGGGCAATGGCCGTCTCGTAGATCGGCACGGCCTCGGCCGAGCGGCGCTCCTGTGCGAGCGCGCGCGCCGCGGCGCCGAGCCCGTAGGGCGGCAGTTCCGTGCCTGTGGCGCGCACTGTGTCGTAGAGCGCGACGGCGTCGGCCGGGCGGCCGCGTTCGACCAGCGCCAGCAGGCGATCGGACAGCAGCCGCGCGCGCACGGTGCGCCATGCGCCGGCGTCTTCGGGCGCGGCTTTCGAGGCCGCGGCATCGGCCCGTGCCAAGGCGGCTTCCTGGTCGCCGAGTACACGATCGAGTGCAGTGACGCGCTCCGCGCCAATGCGCTGGTCGCGCGCCTGGATCGCCCATCGCAACCGCTGCGCCAGCGCCTCCTGCTGCAGGGTGGAAAGCGCCAGCGGCGAAAAGCTGCCCGGCGCGGCGCGCTCCGCTGCCTCGGCGTTGTCGAAGGCGCTCGATGCGGCGCCGCTGCTCGCGAGCAGGAAGTCGGCCTCGCGCCGGATGTCGCCGCGCCCGGGCCGCAGTGCGCCGGCCTCGGTATAGGCGGCGAGCGCCTGCAGCGGATCTTTTTCGGCGCGCGCCAGGGCGGCGCGCAGCTCCAGCAGCGCGACGCGGTCTTCGACCTGCGTGGGCGCCGGCTGCGACAGCGCGCGGTACAGCGCCTGCGCGCCCGCGACGTCGCCGCTGTCGAGGCGCCAGTAGGCCTCGTGGATGCGAGCCTCGCGCGCCCCGGGCTGATGCGCGCGCCAGAGGCCGATGGCCTCGCCCTGCAGGGCAAGGTCATGCGTGCGCCGCGCGGCCAGTGCGAGCGGGCCCAGGGCGTAGTCGCTCAGTCTCGACGGCTTGGCCTGGCGGCCCAGCGCGGCGGCTTCGGCAAAGCGGCCGTCGGCGGAGGCGATCGCGATCGCATCGGAGGCCACTCGCTGGCGGGCTGCGCCGTCGATCGGCGCGGCGAGCCAGTCCTTCAATTGCTGCAGCGCCTGGGCCGCGGTGATGCGGCCTTCGCGGCGCGCGACGATCAGCGCATCGTGCCGCTGGGCGTCGTAGGCTGATGCACTCCGGTCGACCGCGGGTGCCGCGGTGACCGACGGTCCTGCGAATGCCCCGGACGCGCCGAAGGCCAGCATGCAGACGAGGGACGGAAATTCTCGTGCCGCCTGCACGAGATGGCGAGGCAACGATCGGGCGGACGCCGATTTGCGTCCGTCCGTGACCGTGCCTCCAGTTATTTTCTGGATGAACACTCTGCTCCCTTGGAACCACAGCTTTCACGACTAGAGATGCCGCCGCGAAAGCCGAACCACCGATATGTGACAGGTCGGCGGTTCTAGAAAATCAAATCAAGAATCACTCTAGACAGAACTGTTAACTAACGCAAACCAAAGTGCCACGAACTGGTTGTATGTGTGAATAGCTTGGCGTTTTTGGCGTCCGCGTCGACCGCCTTGTCCGGACCGAAGCTTTCGAGGCCGGCTCGCCACCAGCCTAAGATTGCGTGATGAATGCTCCTTCGGCCCCTCCGTTGCCCCGTTTCTGGTCCCAGCTCACCACGCGCGATTTCGCGTCGCTCGATGCGGCGACCACCGTCGCGGTGCTGCCGCTGGGCGCGACCGAGCAGCACGGCCCGCACCTGCCGCTGGGCGTGGACACCGTGCTGGCCGACGGCATCGTCGCCGCCTCGCTGCCTCTGCTGCCGGCCGAACTGCCGGTGCTGTTCCTGCCGACCCAGCAGATCGGCCTGAGCCCTGAGCACGCGCGCTTCGCGGGCACGCTCACGCTGTCGGCCGAAACGCTGATCCGCATGTGGAAGGAAATCGGCGCCGGCGTTGCGCGCGCCGGGGTGAAGAAGCTGGTGCTGTTCAACGCCCACGGCGGCCACGTAGGCCCGATGGACATCGTGGCGCGCGAGCTGCGCGCCGAGCACGGCCTCATCGTCTACAGCGTGAGCTGGTTCAACCTGCCGCTGGGCGACGCGGGCGCGCAGTTCAGCGCGCAGGAACACCGCTTCGGCGTGCACGCGGGCGAGATCGAGACCTCGATGATGCTGGCGCTGTCGCCGCAGCTGGTTCGCATGGGCGAGGCACAGGATTTCGACTCCACCTCGCGCCAGCGCGCGGCCGACTACGCCATCCTGGGCAACGGCAAGAGCGCCAAGCTGGGCTGGGCCATCGAGGACTACAACCCGCACGGCGCCGCCGGCAACGCGGCTGCCGCCACGGCGGCGCATGGGCAGGCGGTGGTCGACGAGGCAGCCCGGCAGCTGGCGCTGCTGCTGGAAGAGGTGTCGAGGCTGCCGCTGGACACCGCCAATACCGGTCCGCTGCCATGAGCTGGTGACGTCCTCACGCGCGACAGCAGAGTGGCGCCTTCGCGAAGCTCAGCTCCATGGCCGAGGCGACGAGGTCAGGGCCTGATGTTCCAGCGCAAAGGTTCCTCGGCGCCGATGCCGCTCTCGCGGCGGCGCTGGCCGCAGTCGCTGTTCCATTCTTCCGGGAAGGTGGGCCAGTAGCACAGCCGCTCGGCCAGGCTGTGCAGCGGCGCCCAGATGAAGTTCACCGCGTAGCTGGTGAAGGTCGCACCTGAGGTGTCTTTGCCCAAGATGTCGTCCGGCATGGCACCGGGGACCCGATGCACACGCATGTGGTCCACGCCGACTCCAGCCGGGTCGATGTCCGGATTGAACGGCCTTCTGGCGTTGGTCGTTCCCGGCGTGCAGGCACGCGGTGGCGGTGCCGATGAGACACCGCCAACACCGGCCCGCTGCCCAGGCCCTGCTGACTCCGGATTACGAAGCGCTGTGCCCCAGCACCGCGGCAAACATGCCGGTATCGACATTGCCCCCGCTCAGGCACACGCCCACCGTCTTGCCGCGCCAGCGTTCCTGCTGCTGAAGCGCGCCCGCCAGCGCCGCGGCGCCCGCGCCCTCGGCCACGTTGTGCGTGTCGCTGAACAGGATGCGCATGGCCTCGGCGATCTCGTCGTCGGTGACGGTGATGACGTCGTCGGCTTCGCGCAGGATCACCTCGACCGACTCGGGCACCGGCACGCGGCAGGCCATGCCGTCGGCCAGCCGCGTGGTGACGGGCGACTCGACCGGCTTGCCGGCGCGGAAGGAGTCGCGGTAGGCCGTGGCGTGCGCCGACACCACGCCGATGAGCTTCGTCGACGCGCCGCAATGCGCACGCGCCGCCGCTGCCGCGGCAAAGCCGGAGCCCAGGCCGATGGGCACGAACAGCACGTCGGGCGGCGTGGCCGACAGTGCGTCGAAGAACTCCACATACGCGGTCGACACGCCGCGCACCAGTTCGCGATGGAACGATGGCACGCGGTGCAGGCCGTCGCGCTCGGCCAGCGCGGCCGCGTGCTCGGCAGCCGCCTGGAAGTCGTCGCCATGCTCCACCAGCGTGACGCCGAGCGCGCGCATCGCGGCGTTCTTCTCGGTCGAATTGCCGTGCGGTACCACGATGGTCGCGCCCAGCCCATGGCGCCGCGCCGCGAAGCCGACCGACTGGCCGTGGTTGCCGCGCGTGGCGCTGATGGCGTGGCGCACGCCCGGCTGCTCGCGCGCCAGGGTCTCGAAGTAGGTCAGCCCGCCGCGGATCTTGAAAGCGCCGGCCGGCGTGTGGTTCTCGTGCTTGGCCCACACGTTGGCGCCCAGGCGCTGCGACAGAAGCGGCCAGGCGTACTGCGGCGTGGGCGGCATGGCCGCATGCACGGTGCGCTGCGCGGCTTCGATTTCTTCGCGGGTGAACCTCATCGGGTGTCCCATCTATTTGCGTTCCGTCAGCGCGACGCGCACGGCCAGGGCAGCGAGCACGCTGCCCATGATGTAGCGCTGCGCGCGCAGCCAGCCGGCGCTTTGCGACAGCACGGCCGTGATGCTCGCGGCGCCGACGATCATCACCGTGTTGACCGCGGCGCTCGCGGTCATCTGCGCGACGCCCAGCTGCATGCTCTGCAGCAGCACCGATCCGCGTTCGGGATGGATGAACTGCGGAAAGAACGAGAGATAGAACATGGCCACCTTCGGGTTCAGCAGGTTCGTCAGAAAGCCCATGCGGAACAGCCTGGCCGGCGGATCGGCCGGCAGCACGCGCGCCTCGAAAGGTGCATTGCCGCCGGGCCTGACCGCCTGCCACGCGAGCCACAGCAGGTAGGCCGCGCCCGCGATGCGGATCGCGTCGAACGCGAGCGGCACGGCCAGCAGCAGCGCGGTGAGCCCGAGCGCAGCGGCGAACAGGTGCGCCAGGAAGGCGATCAGCACGCCGCCCAGCGAGATGAGCCCGGCGCGGCGGCCCTGGATCAGCGTGCGCGAGACGCAATAGATCATGTTCGGCCCCGGCGTGAGCGCCAGCAGCAGCGAGGCGAGGGCGAACAAGGCGATTTCAGGGAGGCTCAGCATGGTCAGAGTCCTTGGGATTCGAGGGTGACGGGGCCGCGCGGCGTGTCGAGCACGGCGATGAGGTTGGGCGCTCCGGCAGCGACGGCCATGACGGTCATGCCGATGGCCGACAGCGCGGCGGAGAGCGCGGGCGCACGCGGATGCACGGCGCGCAGCGAGCGCATCGAAAGACCCGACGCAGGCATGGCATCGGTCGGATGCACCGGCCCCCACTGGATCAGCGTGGGCAGCGCGCCGTAGAACAGCCGCTGGCCGTCGTCGCGCACGGTGATCTGCCACTCGAGCCGGCCGGCGGGCGTGTCGCGCGAGGCTTCGAGCAGCTGGCCGCGGTCGATGTGCGCGTGCTCTTCATGCGCGAGCGCACGCGTTGCCGCATGCGCATCGGGCACACGGGCGACGAAATGGATCAGCCGCGGCCCGTGCCGCGCGAGCCCGGCCTGCATCGCGGCGTCGTCGAGGTCGAACCAGCGGTGCGTCTTGGGGCGCGAGGGCCGCTTGCCCGGCTCGATCGCGATGATCTCCGCGTAGGCGGCAGGAAAGGCGTCGCTCGCGATGTTCAGCAGGCGGTTGTGCGTGCCCATCAGCGGATGCGAGCCGCCCGGTGCCGGCGTCACGCCGAGCGTCGCTTCGCACCACGCCACGCCCTCGGCGAGCGAGGCGGCGGCAATCACGAGGTGGTCGAGCTGCGCGTGCATGGTGCGATGGTTCTCGCCGAGGTTCAGAGCGTGACGTGGCCGTCGATGCAGGTCACGGCATCGCCGCCGACCCAGATCTTTCCCTCGGGGTCGCGCTCGATGTGGACGCGGCCCGCGCGGCCCAGGCACTGGCCTTGCGCGGCGAGGTAGCGCTCGGGCATGTGGCCGTCGGCGATCAGCCATTCGGCCAGGCTCGCGTTGAGGCTGCCGGTGACCGGGTCTTCCTGCACGCCGATGGGTTCGGCGAAGGCGCGCACTTCGAGGTCGATCTTCGCGCCGTCGTCGTAAGCGGCCGCCGGGCGGTTGCCGAAGGCGCGCGCCTCGCGGTTCGAGCGGCCGATCAGCGGCGAGGTGTCGAGCGCGGCGGGCACGCCGGCCACACCCGCCTTCACGCCCAGCTCCCTGAGCATGCGGTGATCGGGCGCGAGCGCCAGCACGGCGTCGGCATCGTTGACCAGCAGGCCGAACCAGACCGGGCCGTTGTCGAGCACCTGCGCCGCGATGATCTGCTGCGCCTTCAGGCCCAGCGCGCCGGCCACCTTGGCCAGCAGCGCGGGGCTCGGGGCGCTGCGCCTGAGCGGCGGCGCGGCGAAGGCCAGGCGGCTGCCTTCACGGCGCAGCGGCACGAGGCCGGCGCCGCACTGCTGCACCACGAGGCCGGCGGCCTTCGGCTTGCCGCCGGCCTGCAGCCACGCATGGCAGCTGCCGATGGTCGGGTGGCCGGCGAACGGCAGCTCGCCGCCGGGCGTGAAGATGCGCACGCGGTAGTCGGCGCCCGGGTCGGTGGGCGGCAGCAGGAAGGTGGTCTCGGACAGGTTGGTCCACTGCGCGAAGCGCTGCATCGCGGCGTCGTCGAGGTCCGTGCCGTCGATGACGACGGCGAGCGGATTGCCGCGGTAGGCCGTGGCGGTGAAGACGTCGACTTGCTTGAAGGGGCGGGATTTCATTGGAGACTCGGGAGGATCAGATCAATGGGCGATGTCAGTCGGGGAAACACCGTGGATCGGCTTTCCCGGGCCACAGGTGCTGCCCCCTGGAAGGGGGTGGCGAAGCGACACGAAGTGCGCGGAGACCGGGGGTCATTCCAGGCTCAGGTCGAGCACGCCGCGCGTGCCCGGGCGGGAAAGCAGTTCGGCATACCAGCGCTCGACGTTCGGCCACGTCGGCCGGCGGTATTCGGCGGGGGGCAGGCCGAACCAGCGGTGCGCCTCGCAGCCGATGGGGATGTCGGCCATGGTGAAGCGCTCGCCGGCCATGTACGGCTGGCGGGCGAGGTGCGCGTCGAGCATTGCGAACAGCGCCTCGCTGGCGCGCACCGAGTCGTCGATGAGCGTCAACTGTCGCTCCGACGGCGGCGTGCGCACCCATTGCACGAAGGCGTCGCGGCTCGCGCGGTTGAGCGTGGTCTGCTGCCAGTCCATCCAGCGCTCGGCGTCGAAGCGCGCGGGCAGCTCGCTCGGGTAGAGGGTGCCGTGCGAATGCTTCGCGCAGAGGTAGCGCACGATCACGTTCGACTCCCACAGCGTCACGCGCTCGGCGCCTTCGCCGTCGTCGATGGTGGGCACCATCGCATTCGGGTTGAGCGCGAGGTATTCGGGCGTCTGCACCACGCCGAACCTGCCGCCGGCCTCGGTGCGCTGGAAGTCGAGCCCGAGTTCCTGTGCGCACCACACCACCTTGCGGACGTTGATCGAACTGATGCGGCCCCAGATGTTGAGCATGGTCGGTTTCTTTGTCAGCGGGGTGAAGGACGGTCGAGGAAGAGCAGGCGCACGGCCAGCCCCAGCATCACGGCGGCCAGCAGGCTGCTCTGGAACCGTGCCGCACCGGGGCGGCTGTGCAGCCAGCGGCCGATCTGGCCGCTGCATGCGCCCAGCAGCGTGTTGAAGGCCAGCGCGGCCATCGACAGCACCACGCCGAGCTGCACCAGCTGCAGCGGCACGCTGCCGCGCGCCGGATCGACGAACTGCGGCAGGAACACCATGAAGAACAGCAGCGCCTTCGGGTTGACGAGGTTGTTCAGCAGCGCCATGCGCACGATGCGCCCGAACCCGGCCGGCTGCGCCTGCGCGCCCATGCGAAGGCCGCCGCCGCTTCGCAGCGCCTGCACTGCCAGCCACACCAGGTACAGCGCGCCCGCATAGCGCAGCACGTCGAACGAGGGCGGCCACGCCGCCACCAGCGCGGTGACGCCTGTGGCGGCGAACAGCGTGTGCACGAGGTCGGCCGCCGAGATGCCGAGGGCCGCCGCAAAGCCGCCGCGCGGACCGTGGGCCACGCCGTGCGAGAGCACGAAGGCCATGTTCGGGCCGGGCGACAGGAACAGCGCCAGTACCGCGAGCAGGAAGAGCGAGAGCGTTGCGAGGCCGATCAAGGGAGGCTCCCGGGTCAGACCTGCGCGGCGGCCAGTTGCCTGTCGCCGAGCAGCACCAGCTCTTCGCGCAGCGTCTGTGCCAGCGCGGCGATGGCGATGTCGATTTCTTCCACGCTGGCCGTCACGAACGACAGGCGCAGCGTGCGCGGATCGCCTTCGCCCGCATAGAACGGCGCGCCGGGCACGAAGGCCACGTTGCGCTCCACCGCCTTGGGCAGCAGCGTGACGGTGTCGACGCCCTCGGGCAGCCGCGCCCACAGGAACATGCCGCCCTTGGGCGCGTTGAACTTCACGTCCAGGCCCTTCATCTCGCGCGTGAGCGCGGCGATCATCGCGTCGCGCTGGCGCTTGTAGAGGGCGCGGATGGTGGGCACGTGGCGGTCGAGGAACTTGTCCTTCATCACGGCAGAGACCATGCGCTGCGTGAAGATCGGCGTGTGCAGGTCGACCGCCTGCTTGGCCTGCAGCAGCTTCGGGTAGATGGACTTCGGCGCCACCAGGAAGCCCAGGCGCAGGCCGGGCGCCAGCACCTTCGAGAACGAGCCCAGGTAGATCACGCCCTCGGGGTTGCGCGCGGCCAGCGGCAGCGGCGGGGCTTCGTCGAACCAGAGTTCGCCGTAGGGGTTGTCCTCGACGATGGGCAGGTTGGCGGCCGTGGCGGCGGCGGACACGGCGGCGCGGCGCTCCTCGGTCATGGTGCGGCCGGTGGGGTTCTGGAAGTTGGGCAGCAGGTAGACGAAGCGTGCGTCCTTGGCCTTGGCCACGAGGTCTTCGACGATCACGCCGTCGTCGTCGCTGGCCACGCCCACCGGGTGCGGCTCCATCGGGCCGAAGGCCTGCAGCGCGCCGAGGTACGTGGGCGTCTCGACCAGCACCTTGCTGCCCGGGTCGATCAGCACCTTGGCCACCAGGTCGAGGCCCTGCTGCGAGCCGGTGGTGATGAGCACCTGCGAGGCATCGACGTCCCACGGCAGCATGTCGGCCACGGCCTGGCGCAGCGGCGCGTAGCCTTCGCTGGCGGCGTACTGCAGCGCGGCCTGGCCGTCGTTGTGCAGCACTTCGGCGCAGGCATCGGCAAAGGCCTGGATCGGGAAGGTCTTGGGCGAGGGCAGGCCGCCGGCCAGGCTGATGATGCCGGGGCGCTCGGTGACCTTGAGGATTTCACGCAGCACCGAAGGATTCATCTTGGCGGCGCGGGCGGCGAGTTTCCAGTTCATGGCTTTCTTCTTTCAGGCGGTGAGGTGAGATTCGGATAGGGGGCAGGCGGGCCGGAGGTCAGTCCGTTGGGATGTCGCCACGGTACACGACATGGATTTTGTTGCTGTCCGGGTCGCGCAGGTAGGCGCCGTAATAGCCATGGCCATAGCGTGGGCGGGGGCCCGGCGCGCCTTCGTCGCGGCCGCCGTGGCGCAGGGCCGCCTCGTGGGCGGCATTCACGGCTTCGGCCGAGGCCGCGGAGAACGCGACCATGCTGCCGTTGCCGGCGCTGGCGGGTTCGCCGTCCAGCGGGATGTACACGTAGAAGCGCGGCAGCACCTGCCCCGGCACGACCCAGCAGGCCGCCTCGGGCCCGCCGTCGGGCGTGACCGGGCGGCGCTTCAGGCCGAGCGGGGCGAGCAGCGCGTCGTAGAAGGCGGCGGCGCGCGGCAGGTCGGTGCAGCCGACGGTGATGTGGCTGAACATCGTCAGCTTCTCCCCGGGCCGACGGCGCCTGCGGGCAGCGATGCTGCAGCTGGCGCGGCCTGGGGTTGCGACAGGCGCTTGCCGATGACCACCGTGGCCACCACCGCGATGGCGAAGCCCAGCGTCACCACGTCGAGCGGTTCGCCCAGCAGCGGGATCGACGCGAGGATCGACAGGAAGGGCTGCAGCAGCTGCGTCTGGCTCACGCGCAGCGCGCCGCCGAGGGCGAGGCCGCGGTACCAGGCGAAGAAGCCGATCCACATCGAGAACATGCCGACGTAGACGAAGCCCACCCATGCCGACAACGCGACGGGCTGCTGCGGCCACAGCGCCAGCGCGGCCGGCAGCGTAAAGGGCAGCGCCATCACGCAGACCCAGCAGATCACGCGCTCGGCGCCCAGCGATGGTGTGACCTGTGCGCCGTAGATGTAGCCGAAGGAGGCGGCGATGACCGCGCCCACCAGCAGCAGGTCGGCCCATTCGAAACCGAAGCCATGGCCACCCTGGCTCGCGCGCAGTACCGAGAACGCCACCACCAGCAGGCTGCCCGCAATGGCGCAGAGCCAGAAGCCGAGCCGCGCGCGCTGGTGCAGCACCCGGGCCGCCACGGCGGCCGTGACCAGCGGCAGCAGCGCCGTCACCACCGCCGCGTGGCTGGCCGTGACCACGCGCAGCGCAAAGGCCAGCAGAAGCGGAAAGCCGATGGCGTTGCCCAGCACGGCCATGCCCAGCGGCTTCCACTGGTGCGCGGCGGGCCTCGGCGAGCGCGTTGCCAGCAGGAAGATGGCCGACAGAACGCCTGCCAGCGCCGCACGGCCGAGCGTGACGAACCACGGCGACAGCTGCGGCGCGTCCTGCGAGCCGGTGGCCAGGCGCGTCATGGGCAGGGTGACGGCGAACATCGCGACGCCGATGACGCCGAGCCACATGCCCAGCGTCTCGTCTTTCATGGCGAGCTTCATACGCTCACCATCCACCAGGCGGTGAGCACGAGGACGAGACCCATCGCGCGGTTGAACCACAGCAGCCGCGAACCCTTGGCAAGCCATTCGCGCAGCAGCGCGCCGACCATCGCATAGGCGAAATTGCTCGTGAAGGCATAGATGAGCATTACCGGCGCCACGATGGCGAAGCGGCCCAGGGCGTCGGGCTGGCCGGCGATCCAGCCCGCCACCAGCGTGAGCGCGAGCAGCCACGCCTTGATGTTCACGAACTGCAGCATCACGCCCTGTCCGAAGCCGACCGACAGGCTCGCCCCGTCGGCCTTGCCGAGCGTGGCGCTGCCGCTGAGCTTGTACGCGAGCCACAGCAGGTAGCCGATGCCCAGCCCCTTGATGGCCAGGCGCAGCGAGGGCATGGCCACCACCAGCGCGCCAATGCCGGCGGCGCACAGCGCCAGCAGCAGGGTCCAGCCCACGGGCACCGCGACCACGAAGCGCATGGCGCGCGGCAGGCCGCCGTTGGCCGCGAGGGCGGTGGAGAGCGTGGTGTTGGGACCGGGCGAGAAGCTCATCGCCGTGGCCAGCACCAGCAGCGCGGTGAATTCTTGCCAGTTCATGACACACACTCTAAACTTGAGACCATTACAGTTCCGGTACAGATGGTCGAACAATCAGGCAATCTGTATTGGTCAGTCCTTCGACACAGAAGCTGGCACGGCCCCGGAAAACGCATGCTGACACGCACCTCCACCCAGTCGCTGACGGGGCAGTTGGCCGACCGCCTGGCCGAGCGCATCCGCACCCGCCTGCTGCCGCCCGGCGCCCGCCTGCCCTCGGTGCGCGAATGCGCGCGGCAGCAGGGCGTGAGTCCCTATACCGTCGTCGCCGCCTACGACCAGCTGCTGGCGCAGGGCCTCGTCGAGGCCCGCCGGCAGCGCGGCTTCTATGTGCGGGATTCCGCCCCTGCGCAGGAGGGCCGTCCGCCGAATCCGGCCGCGGCCGCGCCCATGGTCATGCAGATGATGGCCTCGCGCATACCGGCGGATGCGAGCTCGCTGATCCGCAGCATGTTCCACCGCCCGAGCGACAAGCCGCAGCCGGGCATGGGCGTGTTCCCGCCGGACTGGATGGCGTCGACCTTCATGCCCACGGCCGTGCGGCGCATGACCAGTACAGCCGCCCTGCAGGAGCTGTCGCTCCAGTACGGCGAGCCGGCCGGCGACATGAGCCTGCGGCGCAGCCTCTCGCAGAAGCTGGTGGGCATCAACGTGCCGGCGTCGCCCGAGCAGATCGTGACCACCATCGGCGCCACGCATGCGCTGGACATCGTGAGCCGCACGCTGTTGCGCGCGGGCGATCCGGTGATGGTCGAGGAGCCGGGCTGGGCGCTGGAGTTCGCGCGGCTCGAGGCGCTGGGCATGCGCATCCTGCCCGTGCCGCGCCGTGCCGACGGGCCCGACCTCGACGTGATGGCGCAGTACTGCAGGCTGCACAGCCCCAAGCTGTTCGTCAGCGTGAGCGTGCTGCACAACCCGACCGGCTACAGCCTCACGCCGGGCAGCGCGCACCGCGTGCTCAAGCTGGCGAACGAGCACGACTTCCACATCGTCGAGGACGACACCTACAGCCACCTCGCACCCGAGCACGCCACCCGGCTCAGCGCGCTCGACGGGCTGCAGCGCACCATCTACGTGAGCGGCTTCGCGAAGATCCTGGCGCCCAACTGGCGCATCGGCTTCCTGGCCGCGCCGCCCGCGCTGAAGGAACGGCTGCTCGAAACCAAGCTGCTGGCCACGCTGACCTCGCCCACGCTGTTCGAGCGGGCCTTGTCGTGGTGCATCGACCAGGGGCAGCTGCGCCGGCATTCGGAGCGCGTGCGCATCCGCCTCGACGGTGCACGGGGACGGGCGGTGAAGCTGGCCATGTCGCATGGCTGCACTTTCGCCTCGGAGCCAGCGGGGCTGTTCGGCTGGGTCGATACGGGCGTGGACACAGACGCGCTCACGCAGCGCATGCTCGACCAGGGCTACCTGTTGGCGCCGGGCTCGCTGTTCCACGCGCGCCGCCCGCCGAGCACCATGATGCGGATCAACTTCGCGACCTCGCAGGACGCGGCCTTCTGGAAGGTCTTCAGCAAGGTCCGAAGCGAACTCTGACGGTGCCGAAAGGCCGAAAAAGGCCGGGGGCTTGGAGTAAGCTGGCAACACAAGAAAACCATCCCAGGAGACCTCCGCATGAGCAACGCCAGCAAGCCCTTCGACTTCAGCCAGTTCGTTCCCGGATTCGACTTCTTGAAGAACCTCGCCGGCGGCGCCGCGGCGGGCTCGGGCGCCGGCTCGGTGCCGGGGATGCCGAGCCTTGCGAGCTGGGTGGCGCCCACGCTGAGCGTGGAAGAGGTCGACAAGCGCATCCAGGAACTCAAGACCGTGCAGTACTGGCTCGAACAGAACGGCCATGCCCTCAAGGCCACCATCCAGGCGCTCGAAGTGCAGAAGATGACCTTGTCGACGCTGCGCGGCATGAATGTGCGGATGGAAGACATCGCCAACGCGTTCACCAAGCAGGCAGCCGCGATGGCACCAGCGGCATCCCCCGAGCCCGAACCCGAACCCGAACCCGAACCCGAACCCGAACCCGAAGAGGTCGAAGACGCGGACGAGATGCCCGAGGAGCAAGCTCCGGCGCCGAAGAAGCCGCGCAGCAGGCCTGCTGCGGCCAAGGCGAATGCCGGCTCGCCCGACGGCCCCGGCGTGGTCGACCCCATGCAGTGGTGGGGCTCGCTCACCGAGCAGTTCCAGCAGATCGCAAGCTCGGCGCTGCAGGACGCGGCGCAGCTGAAGGTGCCGGCCATGGCCCAGCCGTTGGCCGACGCGGTCGACACGGTCATGGGCAAGCCCGCTGCGGCTGCCCGCAAGCCCGCAGCAGCCAAGAAGACTGCAGCATCGGCCGCAAAGAAAAGGCCGTCGACCGCCGCCCGCAAGCGAACCTCCGGCCGGCGTTGACGTCATACACATTCATTCGTTGAAGAGAACGGGTTGGCACGCACCATGAAGTTGTTTCCCTCCGGCCACGCCACCCATCCGCAATGGCGTATGGCGGCCGGCCTCGTGCTGGCCCAGCTGCGCGCACAGATGGCCTTGCCCGACTACGCGTCTTCGCCGACGCTCGGGCTGCTCTACATCACCGACCACTATGCGAGCGAGGCGCAGGACATCCTCGATCACCTGAGCGCGGAGCTGCCCGAAGTGACCGACTGGTCGGGCACGGTCGGCGTCGGCGTGTCGGCCAACAATGCCGAGTATTTCGACGAGCCCGGGCTGAGCCTGATGCTCTGTGCCCTGCCCAGCGACCAATACCGCGTGTTCTCGGGCGTGGCGCCGCTGGGCAACTCCGAGATGAGCGGCTTCGAGGCCCACACGGCGCTGGTGCATGCCGACCCGGCCACCCCCGACCTTGCCGAGCTGATCGCCGAGATGGCGGGGCGCACGAACACGGGCTACCTGTTCGGCGGTTTGTCTTCGGGGCGTGGCAGCGCGCTGCAGTTCGCGGTCGGCGGCAACGGCAACATCCGCGGGCACGGGGCGGCGGGCGGGGTGTTCTCGGGCGGCCTGTCAGGCGTGGTTTTCGGCGAGGGCGTGCGGCTGGTGTCGCGCGTCACGCAGGGCTGCCAGCCGCTGCGATCGGGGGCGGCGCGCGAGCGCGAGATCACCGAGGCCGATGGCAACCTGCTGCTGAAGCTCGACGGCGAGCCAGCGCTCGACGTGCTGCTGGCCGACCTTCAGGTGTCGCTCGAGCGGCCGCAGGAGGCCATCGACGCCGTGCGTAACACGTTGGTCGGCCTGGCCGACGCGGGCAGCGACGGCATCCGCCGCACCGGTGACCTGGGGGCCGACGTGCTGGTGCGCCACATCATCGGGCTGGACCCGACGCGCCGCGGCATCGCGATCGCCGACGTGGCCGAGGCCGGCATGCGGCTGAGCTTCTGCCGCCGCAATGCGCAGGCCGCGCGTGCCGACCTGATGCGCATCTGCGCCGAAATCCGCGAGGAACTGGAGCCCGAAGAGCAGACGCTGGCCACCGCGCGCGCCGTGGCGGCAGGCGAGGCCGAGGCGGCGCCGCATCCAGCGCGGCGCATCGCGGGGGCGGTGTACGTCAGCTGTTCCGGGCGCGGCGGCCCGCACTTCGGTGCGCCGGGGGCGGAACTGCAGATCGTGCGGCACGCGCTGGGCGACGTGCCGCTGGTGGGTTTCTTCGCGGCGGGCGAGATCGCTCGCCACCATCTGTATGGCTATACCGGCGTGCTGACGGTGTTCGCCAGCAACGACTGACGGCGATCAGGCCGGCTGCAGCGCGCGCGGCGCGGGCGCGGGCATGCCGGTGAACACGAAATCGACCTCCGGCGCCAGCCCGCTCACGATGCGCGCGATCGACTTGCCCGAACCGCAGGCGTGCGTCCAGCCGAGCGTGCCGTGGCCGGTGTTGAGGAACAGGTTCGGCAATCTGGTCTTGCCGATGAGCGGCACGTTGCTCGGCGTCGCGGGACGCAGGCCGGTCCAGAACTGCGCCTGTGTGGTATCCCCGGCGCCCGGGAACAGCTCTTCCACGCGGCGCACGATGGCTTCGCAGCGCACCCGGTTCAGGTCGCGGTCGTAGCCATTGAGCTCGGCAGTGCCGGCGATGCGCAGGCGGTCGCCCGACTCGGATGTGTAGCGCGAGAACACGAGCTTGAATTCGTCGTCCGTCAGCGAGACCTGGTGCGCCTTCGAGGCGTCCTTCACGGGCAGCGTCACCGAATAGCCCTTGGCCGGGTAGATCGGCAGGCGGATGCCCAGCGGCGCGGCATACAGCGGGCTCAGCGAACCCATCGCCAGCACGAAGGCGTCGCCGCGGATGCGCTGGAAGCGGCCTTCGCTGTCGGTGGCCTCGACGTGGTCGATGCTGCCGCCGGCCTCGCGCAGCGCGGTCACGGTGTGGCTCATCAGGAACCTGACGCCCGCTGCCGTGGCCAGGCCCACCAGTTCGCGCGCGAAGCGGTTGGCGTCACCGGACTCGTCCTCGGCCGTGTAGGTGGCGCCGGCCAGCTTGGGCCGGATGTGGGCGAGGGCGGGCTCGATCTTCACGGCTTCGTCGGCCGAGATGACCTGGCGCTCGCAGCCCAGGGCGCGCATCTGCTCGGCGGGCGCGAGGGCGCCGTCGAACTCTTTCTGCGTCGTGTAGAAGTGCAGGATGCCCTGCGTGCGCTGGTCGTAGTTCAGACCGGTGTCGCGGCGCAACTGTTGCAACATCGAGCGGCTGTATGTACCAAGACGCACGATCTGCTCGATGTTGTGGCGGGTGCGCGCCGGCGTGCATTCGCGCAGGAACTGCAGGCCCCAGAGCCACTGGCGCATGTCGGCGCGGATGCGGAAGAGCAGGGGGGCGTCTTCCTTGCCCAGCCACTGCAGCACCTTCAGCGGCGCGCTGGGATTGGCCCAGGGTTCGGCATGGCTGACCGAGATCTGCCCGCCGTTGGCGAAGCTGGTTTCGGCGGCCGGGGTGGCCTGCCGGTCGATCACGGTCACTTCGTGGCCGAGTTGCTGGAGGTAGTAAGCCGAGGTCACGCCGAGCAGGCCGGCGCCAAGAACGATCACGCGCATTTCAAGTACCTTTGAGGTTGCAGCGCTTGAACGGCGGGCGTGGTGTGCTATTGAATCAATAGCGAGCAACCGGACGACCGCCGTCCAAGTTGCCGCTCCCCCTGTCCTTGGTACCTGAGAGATTCACCCGCTGCGCCCGCAGTGGGTTTGCTCCTTCGGTGCGCCACATGGCGTGGCGGCTCTCCAGACGGCGTTTCAGTTGGTGCAGTACAGACCCCTTGTTCGGGCCGACCTGAGCGTTTATGGGAGTTTGCGCCTTCGGTAGGGCCACCTGGGTGGCCCGCTCTCCTGCAGTGGGGCGATTGTAGGCGGGGTTCGTGCGACTACCGACCTGTGACTTTTGCCCATATGAGCGATGGGATAATCATTTGTTAATCTGCCGCACCGAACTTCTCACAAACATTCAGGGGACCCCATGATCCTGGTAACCGGCGGCGCCGGCTTCATCGGCGCCAATTTCGTACTCGACTGGATCGCCAACAGCGACGAGCCGGTCGTGAACCTCGACAAGCTGACCTACGCAGGCAATCTCGAGACGCTCGCATCGCTCAAGGACAACCCGAAGCACGTCTTCGTGCAGGGCGACATCGGCGACAGCGCGCTGCTCGACCGCCTGCTGGCCGAACACAAGCCTCGCGCCGTGGTGAACTTTGCGGCCGAATCGCATGTGGACCGTTCCATCCACGGCCCTGAAGACTTCGTGCAGACCAATGTCCTCGGCACCTTCCGCCTGCTCGAATCCGTACGCGGCTTCTGGAGTGCACTGCCGGCCGAGCAGAAAGCCGCCTTCCGCTTCCTGCACGTGTCGACCGACGAGGTCTACGGCTCGCTCTCCAAGACCGATCCGGCCTTCACCGAAGAAAACAAATACGAGCCCAACAGCCCGTACTCGGCCAGCAAGGCTGCCAGCGATCACCTCGTGCGCGCCTGGCACCACACCTACGGCCTGCCGGTGGTCACCACCAACTGCTCGAACAACTACGGCCCGTTCCATTTTCCCGAGAAGCTGATCCCGCTGATGATCGTCAACGCGCTGGCCGGCAAGAGCCTGCCCGTGTACGGCGACGGCATGCAGGTGCGCGACTGGCTCTACGTGAAGGATCACTGCAGCGCCATCCGACGCGTGCTCGAGGCCGGCAAGCTGGGCGAGACCTACAACGTCGGCGGCTGGAACGAGAAGCCCAACATCGAGATCGTCAACACCGTGTGTGCGCTGCTCGACGAGCTGCGCCCGCGCGCGGACGGCAAGCCGTACAAGGAGCAGATCACCTACGTCACCGACCGTCCGGGCCATGACCGCCGCTACGCCATCGACGCGCGCAAGCTGGAACGCGAACTCGGCTGGAAGCCCGCCGAAACCTTCGACACCGGCATCCGCAAGACCGTCGAGTGGTATCTCGCGAACAGCGAATGGGTGCACAACGTGCAAAGCGGCGCCTACCGCGAGTGGGTCGAAAAGCAATACGACGCGAAGGCTGCGGCATGAAGTTGCTGCTGCTTGGCAAGGGCGGGCAGGTCGGCTGGGAACTGCAGCGCAGCCTTGCGCCGCTGGGTGAACTGGTCGCGCTCGACTTCCACAGCACCGATTTCAACGCCGACTTCAGCCGCCCCGAGCAACTGGCCGAGACGGTGTTGAAGGTTCGCCCCGACGTGATCGTCAATGCCGCGGCGCACACGGCGGTCGACAAGGCCGAGAGCGAGCCCGATTTCGCACGCAAGCTCAACGCCACCTCGCCCGGCGTGGTGGCCGAGGCCGCGCAGCAGATCGGGGCGTTGATGGTGCACTACTCGACTGACTACGTCTTCGACGGCAGCGGCACCAGGCCCTGGAAAGAAGGCGACGCGACCGGCCCGCTCAGCGTGTACGGACAGACCAAGCTCGAAGGCGAGCAACTGGTGGCGCAGAACTGCCCAAACCATCTGATCTTTCGCACGAGCTGGGTGTACGCGGCGCGCGGCGGCAACTTCGCCAAGACCATGTTGCGGCTGGCGAAGGAGCGCGAGAAGCTGACCGTCATCGACGACCAGTTCGGCGCGCCGACCGGGGCCGAGTTGCTGGCCGACGTGACGGCGCATGCCATTCGAGCCACGCTGCAGGATCCGGCGAAGGCGGGTCTCTATCACGCGATTGCCGGTGGCGAGACGACGTGGCACGGCTACGCGCGTTTCGTACTCGAACTGGCGCAGCAAGCCGGCGTCGAACTCAAGGCCGGCCCGCAGGCTGTCGAGGCGGTGCCCACCAGCGCCTTCCCGACTCCGGCGAAGCGCCCGCACAACTCCCGGCTCGACACCTCCAAGCTGCAGACCATTTTCGGCTTGCGCCTGCCGCCCTGGCAGGAAGGCGTCGCGCGCATGCTGCGCGAAATCCTTTGAATCTTCACGAGAAAAAGTACATGACCAAGACGACGCAACGCAAAGGCATCATCCTGGCCGGTGGTTCGGGCACTCGCCTGCATCCGGCCACATTGGCCATGAGCAAGCAGCTCCTGCCGGTGTACGACAAGCCGATGATCTACTACCCGCTGAGCACGCTGATGCTCGGCGGTATGCGCGACATCCTGATCATCAGCACGCCGCAGGACACGCCGCGGTTCCAGCAGTTGCTGGGGGATGGGAGCCAGTGGGGGATCAATCTGCAGTATGCGGTGCAGCCGAGCCCCGATGGTCTCGCGCAGGCCTTCATCATTGGCGACAAATTCGTAGGAAATTCGCCGAGCGCGCTGGTGCTGGGCGACAACATCTTCTATGGGCACGACTTCGTGCACCTGCTGAGCGATGCTGATTCGAAACCTTCGGGCGCCACCGTGTTCGCCTATCATGTGCATGACCCCGAGCGCTATGGCGTGGTGGCTTTCGATGCGAAGGGCCGGGCCAGCAGCATCGAGGAAAAGCCGCTGCAGCCCAAGAGCAGCTATGCGGTGACGGGGCTCTACTTCTATGACAACCAGGTCGTAGACATTGCCAAGGCGGTGAAACCCAGCGCGCGTGGCGAGTTGGAGATCACGGCGGTCAATCAAGCCTACCTGGATATCGATCAGTTGAATGTGCAGATCATGCAGCGCGGCTATGCGTGGTTGGACACCGGCACGCATGAGAGCCTGCTAGAGGCCGCGCAGTTCATTCAGACCCTGGAGCATCGGCAAGGGCTCAAGATTGCCTGTCCTGAAGAGATTGCGTGGCGCAATGGATTCATCGATCGCGAGCAATTGGCAAGGCTTGCTGTGCCGCTTCAAAAGAACGGCTACGGCAAGTATCTGAATCATCTGTTGGCTGATGAGGTGCGCTCATGAAGGCAACACCCGCTGCGATTCCCGAAGTGCTGGTTATCGAGCCGAAGGTCTTCGGCGATGCGCGCGGCTTCTTCTACGAGAGCTTCAACGGCAAGGCGTTCGACGAGGCTGTCGGGCGGCATGTCGAGTTCGTCCAGGACAACCATTCGCGCTCGGCCAAGGGTGTGCTGCGGGGCCTGCACTATCAGATCCAGCAGCCGCAAGGCAAGCTGGTGCGCGTGGTGCAGGGTGCGGTGTTCGACGTGGCCGTAGACATCCGCAAGTCGTCGCCTACCTTCGGACAATGGGTGGGCGTGGAGCTGACTGCGGACAATCATAAACAGCTGTGGATACCGGCCGGGTTCGCACATGCCTTTCTTGTGCTCAGCGCGACAGCAGACTTCCTCTACAAAACCACAGACTACTATGCGCCGGCGCACGAACGCTGCATAGCGTGGGACGACCCGACAATTGGTATCGAATGGCCAGACATCGGGATGGCCCCCATGCTGTCCGCGAAAGATCAAACCGGCGCTTCGCTGAATCAAGCCGAAATCTTCAACTGAAAAGCAGCGAAGAACGGGTTGCGATGCAGTCGGTCCTGCAATTCCCTCGCGCCCCGCATGAATACTGGTTTTGCAGCGGCGCCGCCGGTGCACCGAATCCTCCCCAAATCGTTGAAAGATGAGCTAATTTTGGAGGATTTGCGTGATGAACGAACGCAGCGACGCGAGCGAGTATTCAAAGCACTTTTCATCAAATTGGCCGTATTTCTTGTTGCGGGCCGATGCGGGCGTCACTGGATCGGGTGGCACAATCTTCATTTATTCAGATATCAAGAGAGAAGTCAAATGTATAGTCACGCGGAATCCGCGCTCAGCCATTTTCAATCAAATTCTTGAATTAAGGATGCCATGAAAAGCGCTGAAAAATTCCGGATTGCGCATTTGAGCCCAGCGTATTTTTCTCCAGACTCGTATGTGGGCGGCGGGGAGAGATACGTCGACTATCTCGCGCAGTCCCTTCAAATGGTCGCAGGCTTTGAGCAGGCCATATTCTCGATTGGACCAGATGATCAGCTATTTTTGCGAAATGGCATTCCGGTTCGAGTCCTGAAAAACGAATCTTCACATCCCGGCATGACAAACGCATTGTCGACACGGCTCTGGCGCGAGCTTGAGGGGTTCGATCTCGTTCACATACACCAGTGTTTGACATTATTCGGCGCGTTCAGCACATCTATCGTTCGCTCGTTAAAAATTCCAGCTATTGGTACCGATCTCGGCGGTGGAGAGGACCCGCAAATGTTGCGTGGTCGCGGAATCGAGCTTTTAGACGGTCTGATTTCTATTTCAAAATATGCCCACAATCTGGTGGGTTCACATTTCAAAGGGCCGCACGACATTCTTATTGGGCCCGTGGATACCGATCGATTCGTGCCAGCCTCGCGAGAACCGTCTGCCAACGCAGGTCAAATTTTGTGTGTCAGCCGCATATTGCCACATAAAGGGATTGATCGCGTTATTGCGGCGCTGCCCGCCTCCCTTAGCTTGACGATCGTTGGTCGCCCTTATCATCAGGCGTACTACGAATTGCTCGTAAAAATGGCAGAAGGAAAAAAAGTTCGGTTCGTTCTAGAGGCCGACGACGACGCACTTCTTGATATCTACAATAAAAGTGCGGTGTTCGTGCAAGCATCCACGGCACGTGATATTTATGGAAACAATATTGCAAAGCCCGAATTAATGGGGTTGACTACCCTGGAGGCGATGTCATGTGGGTTGCCTGTTATTGTCTCCGATGCCGGGTCTCTGCCGGAATTGGTGACCGATGATCGATTCGGTCAAGTATTTTCCTCGCACGATGACTTGGTGGCGATTTTCGAAAAAGTGGCCGCCGGTGCTTGGCCGCCACCTGAGGCCGGAGAGCTCGCGCGTTCACACGTTATTTCTCATCACGGCCTCAATGCAATTGGGGTTCGCTTGGCTGACTTTTACCGGCGCACGATAGCGAGTAAAAAAAATTAGGGGTATGGCATTGCGAATTCTATTTCTCACCAATCTTTATCCGCCGTTCGTGATAGGCGGCTATGAAATTGCGTGCGCACAAACTGCAGAAGCGATGCGTAGTCGCGGGCATGAGGTCCAAGTCCTCACTACTTGGAGTCATGTCCCGCAAGAAACAAAAACGCCGGAGTGGGTTCGTAGGCGTCTCGATCTGCACTGGTATGTTCCTCATATGCCAAACCAGACCTTAGAAGCTCGTGATCTTCACAGCGCGGTCTGCTCGTCTTACTCCAACACACTCCACTTATTAGATGCTTTGACAAATTTCCGCCCGGACGTTGTTTCTGCGTGGAATCTGACAGGAATAGGTGGATTGGCCATGATGGACTTGTTGAATCATGTGGGTGTGCCTTGGACGCTTTATTTGGGAGATAGAGTACCGGTTGATATTGCAGCCAATGTCCCGGCTGATGTCAGAGGAATATTTAACGCTCGAGGAGGCGAAGTCTACGAGCAAGCCCGCATTTTCTCCGTAAGTCAAAATCTTCTTGATGAGATTGAGGCGGAATCGAGCATATCGTTTCCCCAAGGCGCCGATATTGTGGCTGGGTGGGCTGATCTTTCTCAATCATTGCCACATCAGCCATACCTGCAGAACGGGAAGGCGCGGTTCGTAGCGGCAAGTTCCATAGGGCCCCACAAAGGCACTGAGCTAATTGTCGAGGCCAGCGCACAGTTACAGTCAAGCGGAGTTGATTTCTCGGTCGACATCTTTGGTGAAGGCGATGTGCCGCGCTATGTAGATATGGCAAAACGGCTACGTTTGGAAGAACGTGTCCGCTTTCTCGGATCGCTGCCCTACACGGATCTCTTGAGGGCGTATTCGGCGTACGACGCATTTCTTTGTCCCACCTGGGAGCGAGACCCGTTCCCCTTTGCGCCCTTAGGGGCTGCAGGTTGCTACACCCCGCCGATATTGACTCGGAATTGCGGAACTAGCGAGCGACTTGTCGACGGGGTCCACTGTATAAAGATCGAGCGCACAACGGAAGATCTTGCAAGAGCAATGGCCGAAGTTGCCGCTGGGCGGGTGGATTTGGCCAAGATGGGCCGTGCCGGCCGACGGTTGATCGAGGGCGATCTATCTTTTGAGCGTCATCTGGACAAAATGGAACGTGCATTTGAGGAGTCCGCGCGGCCTTGGGAGATGCTTGACGATCCGAAGCTTCCACTGCTTCTGTTTCTGAAGCACAACTTGTCGGTGAGGTTGCGTTTTGGATGAATTTAAGCAATCCGCGCAGGCACAACGGCACCTGATTTTGGGTGGCGACGGGTTCATCGGTCGCCATGTGGCGTTGCTGTTGGCTCGCAAAGGCTTTAGTGTGACGATTGCCACGCGGTTGCCACAAAATTTTGCTTTCCCCGATGCCGAGGCTAGTCGCATCTCAAGAAGATCCTTCGAGTTGGCGTCGGCAGATTGGGACGAGCTTGTAAAAGATGTCGATGTGGTGCATCACTATGCTTGGAGTTCCATACCTGCCAGCGCAAATGCCAATCCGGCCGGCGATTTGCTTTTGAACGTCTCCGCGACCATCGGACTACTTGACGCGTTGAGGCGAAAAGGCCAAGGGCGCGTTGTATTTACATCATCAGGCGGAACTGTATATGGAAAGGTACACAGTACCCCGATCGATGAAGACGTCGTGCTTAGACCGATCACTGCCTACGGGGCAGGAAAAGTGTCCGCAGAAATATATCTGAGTTTATTCCGCTCCATGCATGGCATCGACTGCAGGATCGCGCGGATATCCAATCCCTATGGTGCTGGTCAAAATGTGGGGCGGGGTCTTGGGGCAATCACAACGTTCTTGCATCGCGCATTGACTGGAGAGGACATAGTTATTTGGGGCGATGGAAACGTAACGCGCGACTTCATTCACATTGCTGACTTGGCGGCTTGCTTGGCAAATCTGGCCGTAGCGCCGCCTTCGGATCAGTTCATCTTCAACGTCGGCACTGGCCTTGGGGCGAGTTTGAATCAGGCTGTCACTGAAATAGAGAAAGTTTTAGGTCGCCAACTTACCGTCAGGCGCTCTCCATCCCGGCTCATTGATGTGCCAGTGAATATTCTCGCCATCGATCGGGTATGTAAAGCGTTAAGCTGGGAGCCGCAGATTTCATTGTCGACAGGAATTGATAACACCATTAGAGATTTGAAGGCTGGTTACTTATTTTCCAGTCTGATCTAATGTAGGTGTTTTTTTTATTTTAATTTAAGCTGGAGAAATAGATGGAGCTTGGAAATTTATCCGAATTTGGGCGATCAAAGTCTTCAACCCGTTGGGCGACGAATCCAGTGCGAAGGTTTATTTGGTGGTTGATCGCCCCCTACTTCCGTGGCGCTGAGGGACGGATTGCGGCCAGGATCGATGCGATCGATTCGGGTATTCGCAGCAAAATTCCGGCCGAGCTTGAAAAGGTCGCGGTTGAAGCGGAAAAGAGGGCTTCCGCTAAGGTTGTCTCTCTAACGGGCGGGCTGCGAAAAGACGCATTTGCCGTCGCAAATCGTATTGCGGGATTGGAGGAGGAAGGTGGGGTCCTGAGTGGCAATATCTTTGCATTAGGCCAAAAAGTTGAATCGATTGCTCATGAGGTGGAGGAACGCATCAATAGGCTTGAAACTTCGCTCCAAAAATATGAACGGCTGAGTGCAAATCTGCCGCAGGAAAAAAATCCGAACGGCTTGATTATCGCCAAGGGGCAGGCGGCTGAGCGTCTGCTCGTGCGGCAAAATGATCATATCGGGAAGCGGATTATTGCGGGTGAAGAGTGGGAGCCGCATGTCCGAAGAGCAATAGAAGAGGCCGCTAGGCCAGATGGAATCGCGATTGATGCGGGCGCGTATATTGGCATACACACTCTTACGATGTCACGCTGCTTCTCCAGCGTTCATGCATTTGAGCCGCAGTTGGGGATTTTTCAGGTTCTTTGTGGCAATTTGGCCTTGAACGAGCGTTTGAATGTCATCACGCACAACGGCGCGCTATACGATCGCAGCATCGCCATGCGACTCGCGCCTCAGGACCATCAAGAAGTAGGCGTTCCGATGGTCGGCGGTGATATTGATTACAATCGAATTGAAAACGCTGCGGCTTTGTCGTTCGAGATTGCGACTCCGGGTGATCCGCATGTTAATGCAATCGCTCTCGATGATTTGTCGCTCGAAAATGTCTCGTTGATTAAGATCGATACTCAAGGTTCGGATCTTCGAGTGCTGGCCGGTGCGGAACGCACAATTGCCAAATCAAAGCCAGTCGTTCTTTTTGAATGGGAGCGGGATTTGGCAGCACTTCATGGGGCTACACTTGAAGGGTTTTTCGAGTTTTTTGAGAAGCTCGACTATGAGGTCAAGGTTTTACATGAGACATCTCCTGGGCGGCAGGCTGACTATATCGCCAAGCCTCGAAGCACTTGATCCTCGATGGTTAACGGTTTTCTGCAAATTCGACAAACGTAATGCGAATATTGATTCTGGCTCCTTGGCCGCATCGCCATCCTCGTAATGGCGGGCAACTTCGCGCTGCGTCTATAACAAGGGCCTATGAGGACGCCGGTCACGAAGTGCGGTCGGCGGGTCTATACATTCCTGGTGGATGCCGGGCTGATGACATCGGGCCGACGGACATTGCCCTGAGTGGTGGAGCCGCGGAATTCCATGCGGCACTCCCAGGCGATAAGCGACGTTCGGAGATGTCTTGGTGGGAGGCTGTGGCGGCGGCGCCAGAGAGCTTTGCCGCTTTTGTTGAGGCCGTGCGCGAATATCGACCAGATCTATTGCAGTTTGAAGAAATTGCGCTTTGGCCTGTCGTGAGGCGATTAAAACGCGAAGGATACTTGGAAGGCGTGACAATCGTGCATTCGTCATATAACTTCGAAACTATCGCATGGCGCCACAGGAGCGTTGTCGCGGGCGATGTAACGCCAGAGACGATTCGCGATATCGCTCAAATCGAGCGAGACATTGCCTCGGAGGTGGATCTTGTAGTCACTGTCTCAGACGGCGATGCTCAGGAATTTGTCAAATTGAATGCTCTGAAGGTGTGCGTTGCACCCAATGGCGTCGCCTCCGCTCAAAGGTCGAATATGGGGTCGGTTTCGTCATACCTGCCGGCCAGCGCGCCTTACGCCCTATTCGTTAGCAGTGCTCATCCGCCAAATGCACGAGGCATTGTCGATTTCGCTGCGGGAGCTTCCGGCCATCCGCTGCGCCACGGCGAGATTATGGTTTGTGGGAAAGTCGGGACGCTCATGGAGGCTGCTCCGCAATTCGGGAAGGCGACGAAGATTCTGGGAAGATGCCGCTTTCTGGGCTGGGTCGATGATGTTGCGCTGAACGCGCTCTATAGAAATGCCAGAGTAGTAATTCTTCCTAAAATGTATTCGGGAGGATCAAATTTGAAGACGGCGGAAGCTATTGTCAGTGGCCGCCCTATAGTTGCGACTAAGCTTGCCTTTGAAGGTTTTGAACAGTGGATTGACCTGCATGGCGTTGCAATAGCTGATGACCCCGACGAGTTTTGGAGGCTTGTCGATAGCTACCTGATGAACGAGCATGTCGAGCAACCCCGGCTACAGGAGACCGTCGAGGGATTGCTATGGAAAAATTGTCTTAAGCCTATGATTCGCGCAGCTGAATCAGCCTGCGCTCGCGGGGCACATATCGACTCGCTGGACGGATCAATGAAGGCCAATACGTCAGCTGTGGAAGAGCACTTGTAAGTCGTAGGCTCGTTTGGAGAAAGTGTTCATTTGCTAAGTGGTGAGCCCCGTAGTAATTCCCTCGCGCTGTGCATGAACATTGGTTTTTTGGGGGGCTGACGGCGTATCAAGTCCTTCAAGAATCGTTGGAAGTTGAATTGATTCGAGGGATTTGCGTGATAACCGAGGCCAGCGACGCGCCTGATTTTTCCGTCAGCGATTGGTCGAGATGATTGAACTGCGCTGCGCTGCGCTCGCGATGGCCGTGTCATCGAATAAGACGACCTGTTCGGTTCGAGCTTGCAGATCGCCGGCGGCGGTATTCGCTGCAGCGGGCTGGCCCACGCCTGCCACCGCGCCTGATGGTCAGCCTGCTGTCTCTGAACGTACCTATGAAAGCAGCGATGAAGGGCTCGTCATTCTTCAAATAGACAGGCTCGCTGCGTGCCCATTACGAAGATGGACGATAGGCACGAATGCTTAGACGAGAACCTGCGCGGTTGCAAGGCTGCCGTCGAGCGCTGGCAACATGCGCCGTAGCGTTTCCTCCAAAGTAGGGGCTTCAAGTTTGGCGCCATATCTTGATAGCAACGCATTCAATTTCGCCGGACTACCGCAAAGCCGATGTACCTCATTGCCTCGGACAAAGGCCGGGTTGACAGATATCTCCATTTTGTGGCCGGTTATCTGGGTGAAAGAGTCGATTACGTGCTGAAGCTCGTAAGGTTGACCTGAACACACGTTGTAGATTCCACCGGGCTCACCATACGCGAGCAACAAAAGATACGCGCTGCACACCATCCGAACGTCGTTGAACTCCCGCTCTACATGAAGGTTGCCAAGCGCAATAGAGGATGCTCGGTTGGCAAAGTGCAGGGCCAGCTTCGGAATCAGGAAGTTCACGTCTTGACCCGGCCCCGTATAGTTGAAGGGCCGGGTGATTATCAGATTCAGTCGATCCTCATATGTCCGGGCCATACATTCCATGGCGAGCTTGCTCATGGCGTAATGATTGACTGGTGCGGGCGGCTGGGCCTCACTGATTGGCGAATGCGCCGTATTGCCGTAGATGTTGGCGCTGCTGGCCAGAAGCACGCGTTGGGGCCGCACGGGCAGTCTGGCGAGCGCGTCGAGCAGGTTCGTGGTGCCCACCACGTTGACGGCATAGAACGCCTTTTCGTCCGCATGCCCGACGAAGCTGATTGCCGCCAGGTGAACCACCGCATCGGGTGATGCCTCGAGCACCTCTTGGCGAAGCGCGTCGCTGTCCGTCAGATCGGATTGCAGCGCAATGACCGAGTTTCCCTCGGCCAACGCGCGTTCGGTGAAATGCCGACCTGTGAAACCCTCGGCACCGGTTAGCAGGATCCTCAAAACGAGAAGCCCTGGCGATTGCGCCGCAGGTCTGCCTCGACCATCATCTGGCAAAGTTCCTCGAGCGTGGTCTTCGGCTCCCAGCCGAGTTTGGCCTTGGCCTTGGCTGGATTCCCGATCAGTAGTTCGACTTCCGCGGGTCGATAGAACTTCGGGTTGATGCGCATGACAGTCTTTCCGGTGGCCGTGTCCACGGCCGACTCGCCTTCGCCGCTGCCCTTGAAATCCACTGCGATGCCCGCGCCCTTGAACGCCATGTGCACGAAGTCTCGGACGGTTTCGGTGCGGTTGGTTGCCAGCACGTACGTATCGGGCGTGTCGATCTGGAGCATGCGCCACATGCCCTCGACATATTCCTTCGCAAAGCCCCAATCGCGCTTGGCGTCGAGGTTTCCGAGTTCAAGGGTGTCGAGCTTGCCGAGCTTGATCTTGGCAACGCTGTCCGTGATCTTGCGGGTCACGAACTCGCGCCCGCGCAAGGGGCTCTCGTGATTGAACAGGATGCCACTGCAGCCGAAGATGTCATAGCTCTCGCGGTAGTTGATGGTCATCCAGTGGGCATAGAGCTTGGCAACGCCGTAGGGACTGCGCGGATAGAAGGGTGTGTCTTCCACCTGCGGAATGGCCTGCACCTTGCCGAACATCTCGGAGGTGGACGCTTGATAGAAGCGAATCTTCGGGTTGACGAGGCGGATGGCCTCAAGCAGGTGCAGGGCGCCCACGCCCGTGATCTGCGCAGTCGCCGCAGGCTGGTTGAAACTCACGCCAACGAAGCTCTGGGCCGCAAGGTTGTAGACCTCGACTGGTTCGGCTAGGCGGATCAACTCTATCGAGCTTCCCAGGTCGGTCAGGTCGTACTCAACCAGATGCAGGTCAGGGTTGCTCTGAATGCCCAGTTCCTCGATGCGCCAGAAGTTGACCGAACTGGTGCGCCGATAGGTGCCATAAACGACGTATCCCTTGGCAAGCAGCAATTCGGCAAGGTAGGCGCCGTCCTGGCCCGTGATGCCCGTTACAACGGCATGTTTCTTCATGAGAACCTTCTCTGTATTGTCTAAAGAGCGCGTGACGCGGTGGCTTCTGCCATTCGTGGTGAGACACTGCGAATGGAGAAGCCGTCGAGCCCCGATTTTGCCAAATCGGGGAGTCCTGATTCAGAGCATATTTGGTTACGTAACTTGCCGACGGTTGGGTATACGGGGGTTACAGCAATCAACGGCAGGTTTTCGCCTCGCTGCAGGTCGGGGGAAGCACGTGCAGGGCCCGAAACTGCAACACCGATCCGGATTACGTGGCTGAAAGCCAACAGTCAACGGGGATAATAAATGTGAAGAGCGCGGACATATGCACCAAGCGTTGTGCCCCGACGCCGGGAGCAAGGACTGGCATCGAACGGGGTGGGCCCGCCAAATGCTCCAGATATACAAAGCAAGTATGAGTGACACAACACGAGACGCAGAAAAACTCGCCGAAGCCGAGCGGCAGATCGCCGCACTTAACTTGCGGTTGGAGTTGCAGGAGCGACTCGTATTAAGCAGCGACGCCTCCGTTGAGGCGCAGATCGAATCGGCAAATCAGCGCGCCGCACTCGCGCTGCAGCAGCATAACGAGCTGCTCCGATCGATGTCCTGGCGCCTGACTGCCCCGCTGCGGAGAGTGTCGGCTGCGATTCCCCCCTCCTGGCGTGGACATCTGCGGCGCGCGGCAAAAGCTACATGGTGGGTCGCGACGCCGTGGCACATGTCTCAGCGGCTGCAGTTTCTCAAGGATCGTCGTCAAACGGATGAGGCGAATGCGTTCCGTGTTGTGCCTGCCGCCGGCGCCGACGTTGGCTGTGACAGCCAAAGCGCCTATCGTCAATGGATCGCTGAGAACGAATCTCGCTCGGCGGCGTTGGTGGGAGGGGCCGCGAACCCGCGGTTGAGTTTTTTGCTTTGTGCAAGTGATGCGCAGCTCGAAATGCTGAGCAAGACGGTGCAATCGATCCGCGGGCAAAACTTGCTCCAGTGGCAACTTGTCGTGGCGAACACGGGTGACCATGCTGCTGACACGGTTGATGAGTTCCTTCGCGCGTTGCAGAACAAAGAGCCACGTGTCGTCGCGGTATCCGCTTACGGCAAGAGTCGCGCCGAAGCGCTGGCCGCCTGCCTTTCACGCGCCGATGGCGATTTCATTGCGGTGCTGGATGTCGGCGATGTTGTTGCACCGGGCACTGCAATCGAAATTGCGAATGCGCTCGTCAACGAACCCGCAAGCGATATTCTTTATGGCGACGAGGACGAACTGTCGGCTGAGGGCGGCCGAACTCGGCCTTACTTCAAGCCGAGCTGGTCGCCAGAACTACTCTATGTCTTCAACTATTTTGGTCGCCTGACGCTGTTGCGGCGGCAGCTCGTCGAGGCCGCGGGCGGCATCGACCCCGAAGCGGGGGACGGTTTCGAATGGGACCTGAATTTGCGCGCGAGCGACATCGCGCAAACCATCACCCGCATTCCCAAAGTGCTGTGCCATCGTGCGGCCGGCGGCCATCGAGACCGGCCGGATGCCGATTCGACGGAGGCCACAGCGCGGCGCGCAGTACTGCGCAAGTTCTGGGCGCAAAAGGGGATTGACGCTTCCGTTCAGACGCAACCCGACGGCACCCAGCACGCCACTTGGACGATCAACCAGCCGCCGCTCGTCTCGATCGTGATCCCTTCCAAGAACAAGGACCACCTGCTGCGCATGTCGGTCGGCGGGTTGCTGCGAGGAACGGCATACGCGAACAAGGAAATCATCATTGTGGATACCGGCTCTACCGAGCCGGAAACGCTGGCGTATTACGCCGAGCTCGCATCGGAGCCGAGCGTTCGCGTTGTCCATTTCAACAAGACCTTCAACTATTCTGCGGCGTGCAACTACGGCGCTGCGTTCTCGCAAGGCGAGATCCTGCTGTTCCTGAACAACGACATCGAGGTCACCTCTCCCGACTGGCTGCACGAAATGGTGCGCGTCGCGATGCGCCCGGGCGTCGGAGTGGTCGGTGCCAAGCTGGTGTTTCCCTCGGGCGAACTGCAGCATGGCGGCGTGGGCGTCGGCATTCACCTGTGTGGCCTGATGTATCGCAGCGCCGAGGGGCGCGGCTGGGGCGTGTTCGGCTCGCCGGACCATGCCCGCAACTGGCTCGCGATCATGGGCGCATGTCAGATGGTGCGGCGCGATGCCTTCGAACGCGTCGGCGGTTTCGACGAGTCGTACCTGATCGCAATGAGCGACGTCGCACTCTGCCTGAATATCTGGCGCGCCGGCTACCGGACTGCCTATGTACCGCAGGCCCGTCTCGTGCATCATGAAGGTGCGACGCGAGGCAACAGCAACCCCGGCGTCGATATGTCCCGGGTGGCTGACGACATTCGTACGCTGGGTATCGACGACGACCCTTATCTTCATCCCGAGTTGGATGCGAACTACGCAATTCCGGCCCTTCGAGTCGGCACGGCGCCGACGGTCCGCGAGAAGCTCAAGGTCAGTCTTCGCGAATTCGGCTCGCTGAGGCCGCAGGTGCAGACTCTTGATCTGTCGAATGACGGCGCATGCCTGGCCGTTGCCATGCTGCCGCGCGAGAGCGTGATCTGGGCGCCTCAGCCTGCGCATGGCGTGCGCGACGTCTGGTCTGCGGCCAGGTGGTGCCTGGATCTCTTGCGTACGCGCGCTGATGTCCGCCTGCGCTTCCCCGCTGCGCTGTCCGAAGGTCCCAATGGTGCGTTCTGCCGTTGGCTTGAAGCCGAAGGTGCAAATCGTTTTGGGCTCGACGGGGACGCGCTCGCCTCGATCCGCATGCTGTGGTCGGAAGATCTCGCAGCTCGTGCGCGACAGGTGTTTCTTTTTCATTCGGAAGTCAGGGCCGTGCTACCACACGGCTTGTTGCCCATTGGCAGGCGCGACCTGTTCTACTGGTTCATGCAGCACGGCCGGCGCGATACGGGCCTGAGGCTGGAGGAAGTCTGGTGGCTGTTTTGGACTGCCGCGGAAACGCCCGAGGCCGAACTGGTCAGGGCCTACGAATTCACGCCTGACTGGCAAAAGCTCTATCCCGACGGGCTGACGATTTTCGGCCGCCGCGCGTTTGCCTCCTGGTTCTGCGCAAATTACCGCGTGGCCGAACTGTGGGCCGACCCGGCGCGCTGGCCGGTTGACCTCCCGCCCGCCCGGCAGCTTCGATCGGCTTATCGCGCGCGCGAACAATGGCAGCGTGCGCATCCCGAAGCGCTCGACAAGATCGAGGCCGCCAGGGCGCTGATTGAATGGCTCCAGTTGCCCGAATCCATGCAGCCCGAGACGGTACGGGCATGGTGCGCCGGTCTCGACAAGGAAGGCGTGGCGGCTGAAATGACGACGCTCGGCGTCAACGTCATTGGCCATTTCTCGTATCCGTCGGGTCTTCGGGTCTCCGTGGAGGCACTGGCAAAGGGCTTGAGAGAGGTCGGCGTGCAAACCGCGCTGCGCGACCTTCGAACCGACAAGAAAGACGATCCGGTTCACGCACAGTTCCGCGATTTCGAGGATTTCGAAACGACCATCATCCACACACAACCTGAGCCCTTCTTCGACGAGGCCTATAGCCGCAGCGATCTGAACGAGCACTTGCCGCGCACTTATCGCATCGCCTACTGGTACTGGGAGTTCGACACAATTCCGGATTCGTGGCTTGATGCAGCTGCGAAGGTCGATGAAGTCTGGACGGCCACTGAATTCGTTGCCAAGGGCCTGCGTGATCGGCTGTCAATCCCGGTGCGAACCATATTCCCAGGCGTTGCGCTGGGCGCCTACCAGCAGAGAGAGCGCAAGTACTTCGGCCTGAAGGATGGAAGCTTCACGTTCCTGTTTACGTTCCACATGATGAGCGTCATGGAGCGCAAGAATCCGCTTGGCCTGATCAACGCGTTCAAGGCTGCGTTTTCGCCGACGGACGATGTGACGCTGGTGCTGAAGACGTCGTTCGGTGATCGTCACCCGGCGCAATTGAAGGAACTGCGCGCAGCCGCTGAAGGCCATAACATTGTGGTGATCGACCAGGTCTACAGTCCCGACGAAGTTCTGTCGCTGATGGACGCGTGCGACGCTTACGTGTCGCTGCATCGCAGCGAAGGGCTAGGCCTCACAATGGCGGAGGCGATGCTGATGGGCAAACCAGTCATTGCCACCAACTATTCTGGCAATGTCGATTTCATGGGTGAGGAAGATAGCCTGCTGGTGCCTTACAAGCTGGTGAAACTCGGTCGTCCGATTCCGCCTTACGACGAGAAGTTTGAGTGGGCAGAGCCCTCGACAGAGCACGCCGCGCAACTCATGCGACGACTCTACGAAGACCGCGAATGGGCGAAGCAGATCGGGGCGCGGGGCAAGGCTCGGGCAGCAATCGACTTGTCGTTGCAAACCGCCGGCCACAGGGCCGCTGCACGACTCGCCGAGATCCGAGCATCGATTCGGATGATTCCGAGGGGCTGAGCCCGCCGACAACGGGAAGGGGACGCGCCCAAGGCCAGGCGCGTGCGTCCTCCCCTGGACGTCGAGGAATCAGGCGGCCAGTTTCGCCCGCTCGGCCATCAATTCGGCCATATACGCCTCCATGTCTACCGCTTCCAGACGGCCATGGTTGAGTTTCACGACCTTGTTGCATTCCTTGACGATCAACTCGGGCGAGTGCGAAGCCAGCACCAGAATGCCGGACTTCGAAACCACGTCTCTCATCCGCTTTTCGGCTTTTTCAGTGAACTCCGCATCACCTACCGACAACCACTCGTCCATGAGCAAGATGTCGGCCTCGACACTGGTGGAGATCGAGAACGCAAGTCGCATCATCATCCCGGTCGAATAGGTGCGCACCGGCATGTTTACGTACTCGCCCAGTCCGCTGAACTCGCAGATGTCGGGCGTGAGGCGGTCGATCTCATTCATGTTCATGCCCATCACGAGTCCGCGCAACATGATGTTTTCGACCCCCGTGGCATCCATCTCGATGCCGAGCGACGGGTCAATCAGGCTGGCAACCGACCCTTGCCGCGCAAACTCGCCCGACGACGGTTCGTAGACGCCGGCCAGCGTGCGCAGCAAGGTCGATTTGCCCGCGCCGTTGTGACCCACCAGGCCGAGCCGGTCACCACTCTTGAGTTCGAGGTTGACGCCGCTGAGCGCTTGAACCACGGTCACGCCGGTTTCCTTGCCGAAGCGTCCGCCAGTCACAGAGGCTGCAAGCGTCTTCTTGAGGGAGTTGGCGCCAGCACCGTAGATCGGGAAGTTGACTGCGACGTTTTTGAGTGAAATGAATGCCATGGATCAGAGCCAGTAGACGACGCGGCGGCGGTACTTCGAGAACAGAAGAATGGCCAGGGTCAGACACATCGCCGTCCAGACCAGGATGCCGATCCAGCTGTGGATGTGTGCAACGCCGCCCATCAGCGGGGTGCGCAGAAGGTCCAGCATTTGCGCGAACGGGTTCCACAGCACGTACTTGGCGCGTCCGGGAAGGCTCTCGGGCAGCCAGAAGACGGGCGTCAGAAACATCAGCATCTGCATCACGCTGGTGACGATCTGCGTGACGTCGCGATAGCGTGTGCAAATCAGGCCCAACAGGAGGCCGAGGGCATGCGCATTGACGATCAGGATGGCAAAGGCTGGCAGGACAAGAAGCACCGACCATGACAGCGAAATGCCGGCCCAGATCGCCACCGGGATGTAGAGCACGATCTGATGGGCAAACTGGATCAGGTTGCGAGCCAAGCTGCGCCAGACGAACAGGCTGATCGGAAAGTAGCCCTGCTTGAGATAGTTGGACGACCCGACGAAGGCATTGCAGGCATCCGAAACGATGCTGGAGAAGAACCCCCAGAAGATGATGCCGAGCGCCAGGTGCGGAAAGAACCTGGAAAGCTCGGTGCCGAACAGCGAGCTGTACAGCGGACCCATGCCGCCGATCATCACGCCCATGCTCAAGGTGAGCCACATCGGGCCGAGCATCGAACGGCGATAGCGCAGAACGATGTCGAACCAGGCGAGGGTCCACCAGATGTCGGTGCGGCGGGTGCCTTGCCACCAGTCAGATAAGGCGCTTCGATGTAGATTGGAATGGACTTGGCTCATGTACGTCCGTAAGTGTCCGCAAGGCGGACGATGTCGTCTTCGCCCAGGTAGCCACCACACTGCACTTCGATGAGCACGAGCTCTTCGTCGCCGGTGTTGGTGAGGCGGTGTTTCTCTTTCAGGGGAATGTAGCGGTATTGGCCCGGCAAGGTCTGGTGCTCGACGTCTCCGATCTGCACGATGCCCTGGCCTTGTACCACTACCCAATGCTCGGCGCGTTGGTGATGATATTGGAGCGACAGTGCTTCACCGGGCCGGACCGTGATTCGCTTGACCTTGTAGCCTTCTTCTTCTTTGAGCGAGGCGTACGTGCCCCACGGGCGGTGGACTACCGGCGGCAGGTGCACAGTATCGTGCTTGCGAGCCTTGAGCACGTCGACGACCTTCTTCACCTTCTGCGCGCTGTCCTTGTGCAGAACCAGCAGCGCATCGGGCGTGTCGACGATCACGAGGTCGTGCACGCCAATGGTGGCGACGACCTTCGGGCCATAGCTTTCGACCTGCACGTGCGTGCCTGTCGTGTCGAGGGCCACGACATCGTCGGGAAGGGTGTTGCCGCTGGCGTCAGGCGTCAGCGCGTTGGACACTGCGGGCCAGGAACCCACGTCGCTCCAGCTGAACTTGGCGGGCACCACATGGACATTCGAGGCGTGCTCCAGTACCGCGTAGTCGATGCTGATGTCCGGTTGCAGGCCGAACGCATGCAGATCGAAATTGACGGCTGCACCGGAGGTCTTGGCGGTTTCGAGCGCATGCCTTGCCGCTCTGATCACATCGGGGGCGTGCTTCTCGAGTGCCGCGATGATGGTGTCCGCGGTGAATGCGAACATGCCGCTGTTCCAGTAGTACCGACCTGTGGCAAGGTACTTCTGTGCCGTCTCGAGGTCGGGCTTCTCGACGAAGCGCTTGACCTCCTGGCTCTCGCGTGAAACGTGTTCTACCTCGATGTAGCCGAAGCCGGTGTCGGGGCTCGTCGGGCTCACGCCAAACACCACGAGATTGCCTTCCTCGGCGAGCCGGAAGGCTTCCGTTGCACTGGCTACGAAAGCGTGCACATCCGGCACCAGGTGGTCTGCGGAAAGGACGAGCATCACGGTGTCGCCGCTGAACTGACGCGCACATTGAAGCGCTGCCAGCGCGATGGCTGGACCGGTGTTGCGCCCCTTGGGCTCGAGAAGAAAGGTCGTGTCCGGCGGGTCGCTCATCTGCCCGAGCACGTCCTTCGTGAGGAACAGATGGTCCTTGTTGGTCACGATCATCAGATCACCGGTCCCGCAAGCCTGCCCACGTTCGACGGCTTGTTGAAGCAGCGTGGAATCACCGATCTTCATGAATGGCTTGGGAAAAGCCTGACGCGAAGCAGGCCAGAGCCTGGATCCGGCGCCTCCCGAGAGCACCACTGAGAGTAGTCTCATTGTTTTCCTTTAGCTTTTGAACCGGTCAATTTTACGGGCAGCCCTCTGACTGCCGGCGCGCGGGGGAGAAACGCTGCCGCAGTCCTTCGTTGCGGCTCGTTGCGAAGATAATCCCCTCCCGCAAGACCGGCGATGCCAGGTTCCGGCATTGCCCTGTCTATTTCAGGTATTCCTCGACAAGCTCCGCCTCATCCGCCTCGCGGATGCGCAATCTCTATGAAATCTGTCTATCGATTCATCCTCGGCCTGGCCGGACTTTGGCAAGGCCCCGGGCTGATGGGGCGCGTGCAGCGGGCGTGGCGAATGTTCAGGAAATCGGGCTGGCCCGGCATCCGCTGGGAGCTGGGCCGGCGCTTCGGCGGCTACAACAACTATTCGACCTGGGTGCGCCGCTACGACACGCTGACGCCCGAGTTGCGCGACCGCATTGCCCAGCGCGTGGCTGCCATGAACGACCGGCCCCTGATCTCAATCGTCATGCCCACCTACAACCCGAACCCCGGCTGGCTGCGCGAGGCCATCGAATCGGTGCGGGCGCAGATCTACCCCAACTGGGAGCTCTGCATCGCCGACGACGCCTCTCCCTCGGCGGAGGTGCGCCAGATCCTCAAGACGTACAGCGAGAGCGACCCTCGAATCAAGGTCTTCTTCCGCCCCGAGAACGGCCACATTTCGGCCGCTTCCAACAGTGCGCTGGAACTGGTCTCGGCCCCTTGGGTCGCGCTGATGGACCACGACGACCTGCTGCCCGCGCATGCGCTCTTCTGGGTGGCAGATTGCATAGTGGCCCATCCCGATGTGAAGCTGATCTATTCCGACGAGGACAAGGTCGACGAGGGCGGCCACCGGTTCGGCCCGTACTTCAAGTGCGACTGGAACGTCGATCTCTTCCGCTCGCAGAACATGTTCAGCCACCTCGGTGTGCTCTCGACCGAGCTCATGCGCTCGGTCGGCGGTTTCCGCGTCGGCATGGAAGGCTCGCAGGACTGGGACCTCGTGCTGCGCTGCATGGAGCGCGTCGAACCCGGACAGATCCGGCACATTCCGCGCGTGCTGTACCACTGGCGCGTGCACAGCGAGAGCACAGCCCGTTCGATGAGCGCCAAGCCCTATGCGGCCATCGCGGGCGAGCGCGCGCTGAACGAGCACTTCGTGCGCACCGGTGTGCGCGCCACGGCCGAACACCTCGACTTCGGCTATCGGGTGCATTACGCCTTGCCCGATGTCTTACCCTTGGTTTCGGTAATCATCCCCACGCGCAACGCCCTGAAACTGACGCGCCAGTGCGTGGAGTCGATCCTCGCGAAGACCAGCTATTCGAACTACGAGATCATCATCGTCGACAACGGCTCCGACGATCCGGACACGCTGGCCTGGTTCAAGCGCACTGCTTCGGAAAAGCCGAATGTCCGCGTGCTGCGCGACGACCGCGACTTCAATTATTCGGCGCTCAACAACGGTGCGATCCCCGCAGCGAACGGCGAAATCCTCGCGCTGGTGAACAACGACATCGAGGTCATCACGCCCGACTGGCTGAGCGAGATGGTTTGCCTGGCCGTTCAGCCGGGTGTGGGAGCGGTGGGGGCCCGGCTCTGGTATCCGAACAGGACACTGCAGCACGCAGGCGTGATCCTCGGCATCGGCGGCATTGCGGCGCATGCGCATCGGGGCATGCCGGTCGGGCGTGAAGGTTATGGCGGCCGCGCTGCACTGATTCAATCGTTCTCCGCTGTCACGGCGGCCTGCCTCGTGATTCAGAAACGGCACTACCTCGCCGTGGGCGGCCTCGACGAAGTGCATCTGAAGGAGTCCTTCAACGACATCGACTTCTGCCTGCGCCTGCGCGAAGCGGGCCTGCGCAATGTCTGGACGCCGTATGCGGAACTGTTCCATTACGAGTCCGCGACCCGTTCGAAGAACATGTCCCCGAAGAGGCAGGCCCAGTTCCAGGAAGAGTCCGTCTACATGCACCAGCGCTGGGGCGATCTCATCCAGAACGACCCCGCCTACAGCCCCAACCTCATGCTGGCCCGCGAGGACTTCAGCTACGCCTGGCCGCCCCGCCTGCCCCCGGTCTGATGGCTCTCGACGTCTCCGTCGCGCTCTGCACCCGCAACGGCGCGCGCTATCTCCCCGAGCAGATCCGCAGCATCTGCACGCAGGCGCCGTTGCCGCGGGAGATCGTGCTGTCCGATGACGGTTCGACCGACGACACCCTGGCCGTCGTGCGCGACACCCTTGCGCAGTGCGGCGTGGCCGATCGGATCGAATTGCGCGTGTTCAGCAACACGCCGCCGCTGGGCGTCACGCGCAATTTCGAGCAGGCCGTGCGCGCCTGCAGCCATGACCTCATTGCCTTGTGCGACCAGGACGATGCCTGGCATCCTGGCCGGCTCGCGCGCATGGTGGCGCAGTTCGAGGCGCGTCCCGACCTGCTGCTGCTCCACACCGATGCGCGCCTGGTCGATGCCCAACTCGAACCCCTGGGCTCCACACTCTTCCACGCGCTGGAAGTGCAGCCCGCGGAACTGTCGGCCATCGCGCATGGCGAGGCCTTCGGCGTGCTGCTGCGGCGCAATCTCGTGACCGGCGCCACCACGATGTTCCGCAAGACCCTGCTCGACACGGCGTTGCCGTTCGCGCCCGAATGGGTGCACGACGAGTGGCTGGCCGCCGTGGCCGCGGCCATCGGCCGCATGGACGTGCTGCCCGAACCGACCATCGACTACCGCCAGCACGCCAGCAACCAGATCGGCGCGCGGCGGCTCACCTTGTCCGAGAAGATCGCCAAGGCATTTGTCGAGCGTGGCGACAAGCACGTGGCGCGTCTGCGCCGGGCCGAGGCGCTGCTGCGGCGCCTGCAGCAGCTCGGCACCAGGGTGCCAGCCCGTTACCTGGAGGCACAGCGCGACAAGGTTGCGCACCAGAGGTTCCGGGCCGAACTTCCGTCAGCGCGGCCGCTGCGCCTTTTGCCGATCCTGATCGAGGCGGCGCGCGGGCGCTATGCGCGCTTTGGCCGCGGTGGGCACGCCATCGTGCAGGACTTGCTCGAACGCGGCTGACTCAACCGCGAAGCCGCCAGTACCGCCAGAACGCCCCCGACAGCCACACCTTCAGCAGGCTGGTCACGTGCCAGTACAGGTATTTCTTGCTCCGGTGGCTTTCGCGTTGTGCGTCGTGTCGCGCCACCAGGTCCTCGCCCACCTGCAGCTTCCAGCCAGCGAGCCGGGTGCGTGCGCAGATGTCGAAGTCTTCCCCGTACATGAAGAAGCGCTCGTCGAAGCCTCCGACTTCCCGGTACGCCTCGCTGCGAAACAGCATGAACAGCCCGGGGATCCACGCCGGCACGCTGGGCCGCACGTAACCGGGCTTTTTGCGCCCGACGATCTCGAAGGGGGTGAGCAAGGCCCGGTGCGGCTCCGGTGTGTTCTTTCCCGGCTCCAGGATGCGCGGCGTCAGCAACCCGGTGTCAGCCGCGGCTTGCGCCAGCAGCGGCGTCAGCACGTCGCTGTCGAAGCGGATGTCCGGGTTCAGCACCAGGAACCACGGCGTGCCGCAGCGCTCGAAGGCCTGGTTGTGATTGGCGCCGAACCCCTTGGGGCTCGCGTTCCCGATCCGCTCCACCTCGCAGCCCCAGTTGCGGCCGGCGAGCACATCGGGCTCGGGGATGTTCAATGTGAGCACGACCTTGGCAATGACGGCTCGGCTGTGCCGGTCCAACTGCTCCAGCAGCGGCAGCACCAGCGGGAGCTGGCCGTGGCTCACGATTGAAATGGTGATCGGGGGGC
>NZ_JBGLYU010000054.1:0-44432 GCF_047304235.1 Variovorax sp. Varisp36 | reverse complement strand
TTGCCCAGCAGGGTCTTGGGATCGATGGCGTTGCTGCTGCCCAGCAGATCGATTTCAAAAACGTAAGCCTGGCTGAGCGTCTCTCGACCGACGAGGCGGTGGAATTGCAGTGCCTCGCCCAAGGGCGTCTGGATCGTGACGCGGCGCTTCACGGATGGCGTCTCCACGGGATCGGCAAGATCACCGGGGACGCGACGAATGTTGTCGCAATGGCGTGAGTCACGCACTCTCCCTGCTGTCGTTATTGATTGCTGCTTGCCTTGAGAGCGAATGGCCAGCTCTCGATGCGTCATCGTGCACTGCGACAGGACGCTTCAAGCGATTGCAATTATGTGATTCCAATGTTCGGCAACGCGCAGGTTTTGCCTTTTGGCGTAGGGATTCTTGTTGCAGGTATGCCAACAAGTTGACATGCCAAATCCACGCTTGCTTACGACGGATGTAGTCAATGGGCTCCAAGCCCCTTCCTTGTTTTGAACGAAAGGACTCTTGAGCCGTGTGATGCTGGCTAATCCGGCGATGCCGCTGCGCGCGCGAACTGTGACAAGCGTTTGACCAGCGGCTCGAACAGTTCCATGGGCGTGTTCCCGTAACCCAGTACCAACCCGTTGTCCGATGGCGTCGGCCGCATCGCAAATCCCGACAGCGGAAACGGCGCGATGCCATGTCGCAGCGCCTCGGCCGCGATCCGGCGGTCATCGAAGCGCGCGGGCAACCGCACCGTCAGGTGCAACCCGCAGTAGCCGCCGTCGATCTCGTGCGGCACCTTGAAATACTTCTGCAGCGCAAGCCGCAGCGCCTGCTGCCGGTCGCGGTACAGCCGCCGCATGCGGCCCAGGTGCCGGCTGAACTGCCCGCTCTCGATGAAGTCGGCCATGGCCAGCTGCTCGTAGCGATGCCCGCCGCGCAGCATTTCTTCCAGCGGTGCCTGCACGACTGGCAGCAGCTGCGCGGGCAGCACGAGAAAGCCCAGCCGCAGTGACGGAAACATCGTCTTGCTGAAGGTGCCGACGTAGAGCACGGGCGCGTCGTCCACCAGTCCCTGCATCGCACCGATGGGCTCGCCCGTATGGCGGAACTCGCTGTCGTAGTCGTCCTCGATGATCCACGCGCCGTGCTGGCGGGCTTGCGCGATCAGCGCGAGCCGGCGCGCGATGCTCAGCACCGAGCCGCCCGGGTACTGGTGCGAGGGCGTGGTGTAGATCAGCCGGGGCGGGTGCTTTTGCCAGTCGCGTTCGGTCACGCACAGGCCTTCGGCGTCGACCCGCACCGGCACGATGCGCATGTCGCCCGCATGCATGGCGGCCTTCACGCCGCGGTAGCCCGGGTCTTCGACCCAGCCGGTCTCGCCCGGGTTGGCCAGCAGCCGCACGCACAGCGAGATGGCCTCCTGCGCGCCTTCGGCGATGACGACATGTTGCGGCTCGCAGCGCACGCCGCGCGCCACCGACAGATGCCGCGCGATGGCCGCGCGCAGCGGCGATTCGCCCAGCGGATCGCCGTAGCCCAGCGCGGCCGATCCGGCGCCGCGGATCGCCCGGTCGAGCGCGCGCCGCCATGGGGCCGACGGAAAGTGCGACAACGCGGGCACACCGGGGCGCAGCGCCGCCTCCATCTCGCCGCGCGACGTGCCTGGCTTGATCTTCGCGAGACGCAGCGCGGTGGCTGGTGCGCCGGTCGGCTTGCCCGTGCGCTTCGGCAGGACGGAAGACGAGAGTTCGGTCACGCGCGTGCCCTGCCGGTCGGGCTGCACATAGCCCTCGGCCGCCAGATGCTCGTAGGTCGCGGTGACGGTGTTGCGGGATACGGCCAGCGCCTCGGCCAGGGCGCGCGAGCCCGGCAGGCGGCTGCCGGCGACCAGGCTGCCGTCGAGGATGGCGCGCTTGAGCCGGTCGTGCAGCTGGTGCTGCATCGAGCCTGCGCCGCGGTCCCTTAAGAGGGAGGACTCGAGCAGGGCAGTGGGAGAGAGGGTAGGTCGTGGCACCATGAAATGAATCCAACGTGGCACTTACGCTGGAGCCACGTTGCGCGTACTTTACGTGCTCCCGCCCAGTTTTTCCTTTTTTCCGAAAGAGCCTTTCATGTCAGCCCGCCAAAACAAGTTCGGCCAGTCCATCGGTCCCGATCTTCCCGAATGGACGCCGCGCGCCCAGCCGCCGCGCCGTGTGGTCGAAGGCCGTTTCTGCAGGCTCGAACCGATCGATGCCTCGAAGCACGCCGACGATCTGCACGCCGCCTACGCCCAGGCCCCCGATGGGCGCGACTGGACCTACCTCGGCGTCGAGCGCCCCGCCGAAGCGGAAGGCACCCGCGCCTACATCGAGCGCATCGCGAAGAGCACCGACCCGCTGCACTTCGCCGTCATCGACAGGCAAAGCGGCCGCGCCGTGGGCTCGCTGGCGCTGATGCGCATCGACCCGGCCAACGGGGCCATCGAAGTGGGGACCGTCAATTTTTCGCCGCTGCTGAAGAACACGCCGATGTCCACCGAAGCGCAGTACCTGCTGATGAAGCTCGCCTTCGACGAACTCGGCTACCGCCGCTACGAGTGGAAATGCGACAACTTCAACGAGCCATCGAAGCGCGCGGCGCTTCGGCTGGGCTTCAAGTACGAGGGCCTGTTCCGCCAGGCCGTGGTCTACAAGGGCCGCAGCCGCGACACCGCGTGGTTCTCGATCATCGACGGCGAGTGGCCCGCGGTGCGCACCGCGTTCGAGCGCTGGCTGGCGCCCGGCAACTTCGACGCGCAGGGCCGGCAGCGCATGTCGCTCGACAAGTTCCGGCTGCCTTCTTCCTGAGTGAGTCGCGCCGGGCCGGAATCTATTTGCCCGGCTTCTGCGACTGCTCGCACTCGACCTGGATCAGCTCTCGCTCGTCCAGCGTCGCGCCGATGCGCACCGCGCTCAGGCAGCCGCCCCACACGCAGCCGGTGTCGATCGAGAGCAGGTCGGGCCGCGACAGCCAGCCCAGCGTCGACCAGTGGCCGCAGGCGACCGTGGCCTTGGCCGTCTTGCGCCCGGGCACGTCGAACCACGGCATGTAGCCTTCGGGCGGGGTGGCCGCGCTGTCTTTGGCCTCGAACTCCATCACGCCTTCAGGTGTGCAGAAGCGCAGCCGCGTCAGCGCATTGACGATGGCGCGCAGCCGCGCGCTGCCCGTGAGCGTGTCGTGCCATTGCGCCGGCTCGTTGCCGTACATCGACATCAGGAACTCGCCCAGCGCCGGCCCGCGCAGCACCGACTCGACCTCGGACGCCAGCGCCAGCGTGTCGCCCACCGTCCACTGCGGCAGGACGCCCGCATGCAGCATCAGCAGGTCGCCGTCGCCAATGCGCATGTGCAGCGCCATGTGCTGCAGGCGCACCCATTCGAGCAGCGCCTCGCTGTCGGGCGCGGCCAGCACTTCGGCCAGCGTGTCCTTGCGGCCGGCCTTGCGCGCGCCGTGCGCCACGCCCAGCAGGTGCAGGTCGTGGTTGCCGAGCAGGCTCAGCGCCGAGGCGCCGTAGCCCTGCACGCGGCGCAGCACCGCGAGCGAATCGGGGCCCCGGTTGACCAGGTCGCCCAGCAGCACGATGGTGTCGCGGCTGGGGGAGAAATCGATCTTCTGCAGCAGCCGACCGAAGGGGGCGTCGCAGCCTTGCAGGTCGCCAATCAAGTAAAGTGACATTCCCTCATTTTCTCCCTCAGTTCATGGATGTCTTCCTCCTGGCCTTGTTGACCACGCTCAACGCGTTGTTCGCAATGTCCGAAATGGCCCTTTCCACCAGCCGGCGCGCACGTCTCGCGGCACTGGCCGAAACGGGAGACACCGGCGCGGTGGCCGCGCTGAAGCTGATGGAGTCACCCACGCAATTCCTCTCGACGGTGCAGATCGGCATCACCTCGATCGGCATGCTCAGCGGCATCGTCGGCGAGGCCGCCTTTGCCGAGCCGCTCGCGGTCTGGATGGAAGGCGTCGGCATGGGGCGCGGCACCGCCAGCGTCGCGTCCACCGCGGTGGTCGTCACCTGCATCACTTTCTTCACCATCATCTTCGGCGAACTGGTGCCCAAGCGCATCGGCCAACTCTATCCCGAGCCCGTGGCGCGATGGGTGTCGCGCCCCATGCGCGGACTGGCCAAGGGCGCCAAGCCTTTCGTGTGGCTGCTGGCGGGCGCCACGGCCACCATGCTGAAGCTGCTGCGCATCGACGCCAACGCGGCCCGTTCTGTCACCGAGGAGGAAATCTCGGCCAGCCTCGAAGAAGGCGTGGACGCCGGCGTCATCGAGCAGCACGAGCACCAGATGGTGCGCAATGTGTTCCACCTCGACGACAGGCGCCTGTCGTCGCTGATGATCCCGCGCGCCGACATCGAATGGCTCGATGCTTCGTTCACCGTGGAGCGGGCACTGCAGCAGGTTGCCGACGCGGCCGAGCTCAACCTCGTGCATTCCTGGTACCCCGTGTGCCGCAACTCGCTCGACGACGTGGTCGGCGTCGTCAGCGTGGCGCAACTGCTGCGCCTGGGCTCCGCGCATCGCGGCGTGCTGGGCCAGGAGGCGACGCCCGCCGTGTTCGTGCCCGAGACCCTCACCGGCATGGAGCTGCTGGAGCAGTTCCGCGCCCGCGCCGGCCGCCTCGTGTTCGTGGTCGACGAGTACGGCGTGGTCCAGGGCCTCATGACCCCGCGCGACCTGCTCGAAGCCATCACCGGCGAACTGCAGCCCGGCATGCAGACCGACGCCTGGGCGCGCGAGCGGGCCGACGGCGTGTGGGAGCTCGACGGCCTCATGCCCGTGTCGGAGCTGCGCGCGCGCCTGGGCATCCGCGAATTGCCCGATGAAGAGCGCGGGCGCTACAACACCGTGGCCGGCTTGCTGATGTCCGTGTCGGGCCACCTGCCCGAGGTGGGCGAGCGCATCGACTGCGCCGGCTGGTGCTTCGATATCGTCGCGCTCGAAGGCCGCCGCATCGACCGGGTGCTGGCGTCGCCCGACCCGACGGCGCCGTCCAAGGAAGATTGAGGCGGGGGCCATGCTGTCTCTGCTCGCTCTCAGCTGCCCCCAATGCTCCGCGCCGTTGCCGCGCGCTGCCCGCTGGCGTACCGTCAACTGCAGTTACTGCGGCACCACCGTCACCCGAGGCACTGAAACCATCGAGCGCGAGAGCTTCCGCGCCGCGCTGCGCCGGGCCAATGCCGACGTGCCCGGCGGCCGCATCCTCACATGGCGCGGCGCGCGCTACCGCGTGCTCGCACCGCTGGCCACCGGGGAGCACAGCGAAGTGCTGTTCGCCGAACGCCTCGGTGCGTTGCCCGAGCGCGTCACGCTCAAGCTCGCGCGAGACAGCGCCGCCAACAGCGTGCTGGTGCGTGAAGGCGCGGTGCTCCAGTCGCTGCAAGACCTGCCGGTGCAGGGTGCTGCCTATTTCACCCGCCGCCTGCCGCAGCCGCTGGGCGTGGGCATTGCCGAAGGCCTGGGCGACGGCGCCCGCCAGGCGCTGGTGCTGCGCCACCCGGCAGGCTTCTGGGGCAGCCTGCAAGACGTGCAGCAGGCCAACGCCCAAGGCATCGATCCGCGCCACGCAGTGTGGATCTGGCGCCGCATGCTCGAAGTGCTGGCCTTCGTGCACGGTGCCGGCTGGACGCACCGCGACCTGTCGCCCGCGCATGCGCTCGTGCATCCGCGCGACCATGGCGTGCTCGTCATCGGCTGGTCGCGCGCGCAACATGCCACCGGCACGGTCCACAACGCCGCCGCCGCACGCGACCTGATGCAAGCCGCCTGGACCGTGCGCGCCGTGTTGCACGGCGGTGCGGCCGGCGAGCCAGGTTTCGGCGCTCACACACCTGCACCGCTCGTGGCCTTGCTGCGCCAGTGCAGTGAAGACAGTGCCGCCTGCCAGCGCCTTGGCGCGCAGGGCATCGAGCAGGCGCTCTCCGCCGCGTCGCGCGAAGCCTTCGGCGCGCCGCAGTTCGTTCATTTCGATCCCGCGCCTCCCCACCGTACCGGCGCCTGAACCGCACATACGCACCAAGCTAGGAGTCACTTCATGGGCTACGGAAACTACTCGCATGCCGCCCACACGGCGCTCATTGCCGACCGCGCCGCCAAGCCGGGCGCCGAGGTCTTCACCCAGCGCTCCACCCATCCGCTGATGAACCCGCAAGGGTTGAAGGTGCGCGAGTCGCGCGACAACGCCGACCATCCGAACTCGCTGGGCATCGTTTTCGCGCTCGACGTCACGGGCTCCATGGGCGATATTCCGCAGACGCTTGCGCGCAAGGAGCTACCCACCTTCATGAAGCTGCTGACCGACTGCGGCGTGGCAGACCCGCAGCTCATGTTCATGGCCATCGGCGACGCCACCTCCGACCACGCACCGCTGCAGGTCGGCCAGTTCGAATCGACCGCCAACCTGATGGACCAGTGGCTCACCTGGAGCTATCTCGAAGGCGGTGGCGGCGGTTCGGGCGAAGAGAGCTACGAGCTCGCCTTCTACGTCATGGCCCAGCACACCGACATGGACTGCTGGGTCAAGCGCAAGAAGCGCGGCTACCTGTTCGTCACCGGCGACGAACTGCCGTACCCCGCCGTCTCGCGCCACCAGATCGAAGGCCTCATCGGCGAGAAGCTCGACGAGGACATTCCCATCGAGGAAGTCATCGCCGCCGCGGCCGAAACGACGAACCTGTTCTTCCTGATTCCCGACGCCCAGCGCCGCCGCCGCTGCGAGCCGCGCTGGCGCGAGCTGCTGGGCGATCACGTCATCTGCATGGACTCGCCGGACGACGCCTGTGCCGTGGCCGCCGGCATCGTCGCCCTCACCGAGAAGGCCGTGCCCAGCCTCGAGGCGCTGGCCGGCGTGATGGGCGGCACCGGCATGGCACGGGAACGCGTCGGCGGGGTGCTGCACGCGCTCGACGGCTATGCCGCGCTGCTCGACCCGACTGCGCCGCGCCGCGCGCCGCCGGCCGTGGCCATGAGCGCGGCAGGCCCGCGCTCCTCGTGGTGGAAGCGGCTCTTCGGCTGATGACCGAGTGAGCTCCGGCACCGCAGCGACAGCCACGCGCTACATCTCACTGCTCGGCCTCGGCTTCGGGGACTGCGGCAAGGGGCTCTTCACAGACCACCTGTGCGGCGCGCTGCAGGCCCACACTGTCGTGCGCTTCAACGGCGGCGCGCAGGCCGGGCACAACGTGGTGCTGGCGGATGGGCGGCATCACACCTTTTCGCAGTTCGGCGCCGGCAGTTTTCATGCGGGCGTGGGCACCGTGCTTGCGAGTCCGGTGGTGGTGCACCCGACGGCGCTGCGCGTCGAGGAAGCGGCATTGCGGCGGGTGGGCGTGGAGGACGCGTTCTCGCGCCTGCTGATCGATGCGCGCTGCCGCGTGACCACGCCCTTTCATCAGGCGGCAGGCCGTTTGCGCGAATGGGCGCGGGGGGAGGGGGCGCACGGCAGCTGCGGCGTGGGTGTCGGCGAAACGGTGCGGCATGCGCTCGCCGCACCCGACGAGGCGCTGCACTACGGCGACCTGTCGCAGCCGGCCCTTGCCTTGGAAAAACTGGAAGCCTCCCGCGCTGCGCTGCTTCGCGAGTTCGCGCACGCGGCGCCCTTGCATGCCGATGGCGCGCGGGAACTGTCGGTGCTCCAGGACGACTCGCTCGCACGGCGATGGCTCGATGCCGCCGCGCCGTGCCTGGCCCAGTCGCCGCCTGCGGGGGCGGACCGCATCGCCGAGCGCCTTGCGCGGCCCGGCGCCGTGGTCTTCGAGGGCGCGCAGGGCGTGCTGCTGGACGAGTGGCGCGGGTTCCATCCGCACACCACGTGGAGCACCATCTCGACGGCGGCGGTCGAGGCCGTGCTGCGCGACGTGGGCATCGACGCGCCCGTGCAGCACCTGGGTGTTCTGCGCAGCTATCTCACACGCCATGGCCCGGGACCGCTGCCCACGCACGACCGGGCACTCGATGCGCGGTTGCGCGAGCCGCACAACGCGAACGAAGGCTGGCAGGGCGTGTTCCGCAGGGGCCACCCCGATGCGGTGCTGCTGCGGTACGCGCTGGATGCGGCAGGCACGCTCGACGGGCTGGTGGTGAGCCACCTCGATGCGGTCGACGGCGCGGGGCTGCGCTGGTGCGCCGGTTACCGCACGGCGGAGGCGGGCCGCTTCGCGTCGCTACCGCTCGGCGGCGTGCGCGATCTCGGCCATCAGCACGCATTGACCCGACTGCTGCAAGGCGCCGAGCCGATCTATGAGCCGCACGCCGTCGCAAGCCCGCATGCATGGGTGGCGTACGCCGAGGCATCGAGCGGCTTGCCCGTGCGCTTCGGCGCTTTCGGCCCGACGCGCGAAACCGTGCGCGACCGCAAGCATCTTCCTTGAGAGACTTCGTGAGCTACAACATTCCCCTGATCGTCGGCGCCGCATCGAGCGCCATTGCCGCGCTGCTGCACATCTGCATCATCTTCGGCGGGCCGGCGTGGTACCGCTTCTTCGGCGCGTGCGAACGCATGGCGGCGGGCGCGGCGGCCGGGCATCTGTATCCGCCCGTCGTCACGGTGAGCATCGCCTGCGCGCCGGGGGTGTGGGCGGCCTGACGGGCCGGCCGCCCTCATTCACCAGGCCACCACGTCCCCCATCAACGCCCGCTGCGCCAGCAGGAACGCGGCCGCATTCCAGCTCTGCCCCGCCATTCCCATCGGCGCGAGCGTGCGCCCATGGAACCACTCCGTGAACCGCCAGTCGTCCTGCGCGTTCGCTTGTGCCAGCCGCGCAAGCTCGGCCCACGCCTGCCCGTGCAGCCCCTGCCGCGCCAGCGCCATCACCCAGAACCCGCCGACGAACGGCCAGATTCCCCCGTTGTGGTACTGGTGCACGATGTTCTGTCGATGCCGCCCCATGTAGGCCCGCCACAGCTCGTGCTGCTGCGACAGCGGATGCAGCACCACGCGCAACGGGTAGGGCTGCGATGCATGCGCCGCATCGATGGTCCGCACGATGCGCTGCGCCATCGCCGCATCGGCCAGCCCGCTCTGTATCGCCAGTACGTTGCCGAACACGTCGCCTTCGTCGCCGACCACCGCGAAATTGACGAAGCTCAGGTACAGCCCCGGGTCGCGCCGGCCGCGCCGCGCATAGTGCCGCAGCAGCCTTGCGCGGTGGTACTCGGGCAGGTCGCGCTGGAACGGATTGAACAGGTGGTTGAAATGGTGCTGCGTTTCCTCGGCGTGTTCGAGTGCGAAGCGGCGCTTCACGTCGAACCACAGCGCGTTGGTGTACAGCACGTAGCCCGAGCGCGGCATGATGTCGGCCCAGTCGCTGGCCTCGTTCTGCTGCAGCAGGCGAAAGTGCTGGTGCTCCTGCGCGAGCAGCCATTGGATCGCGCGTTCGACTTCGGCGCGCCAGTGCGTGGCGCCTACATCGCCGTGCCTGCGCACATGGTCCGCCGCGATGAGCCACCACAGGGTGGCGTCGATGCAGCCCAGATACCAGAAGTCGGCGTCCTGCCCCTCGGGGTCGACGTACTTCGGAATCTGCCCGTTGGCCGCCTGCTGCGACGCGAGCGCGTCGAGGCTGGCCACGGCGCCTTGCTCCAGCGCGGGCACGCCGCTGCCGCACATGGCCATGACGCAGATGGCGGCGTCGCGGCCGAAGATGCGCGTGTAGCGCCGCGCCACGGCGGCCTCGGTGCGGCTGGCGGCCAGGATGCCGTGCGGCGTGAGGTTGCCTTCCAGCAGTTCGAGCGAGGCCCGCGCGCAGGCATCGATCAGCGCCAGCGCGGAAGCGTCGAGGTTCGGGGCCGGGCGCGTGGTCATGGGGTGGGCATTCGCAGGCTCGGGACGCCGGGCCGCCGCGCCTCGCTCACACGTTGCTGGTCGCGCGCACTTCCTCGATGGTGGTATGTCCGGCCAGCACCTTCTCGATGCCGTCCTGCCGCAGCGTGCGCATGCCTTCCTGCAGCGCCGTCTGCTGGAGTTCTTCCGCACGTGCGCCGGTCTGCACCAGGCGGCGCAGCGTTCTGGACATCGTCATCAGCTCATGGATGCCCACGCGTCCCTTGAAGCCGGTGTCGCCGCAATGCTTGCACCCGGTGCTGGTATAGCTGTGCAGGTGCCCGTCGCGGCCGTAGCGCTGCATCCAGTCGTCCTGCAAGGCCTTGCGCTGGACCGCGTCGTTTTGCTGCGTGCCGAATGCGTGCATGTAGTCGTTCAGCAGTTCGTCGACCGTCTCCGGGCTTGCGGGCGTGCTGCTGGTGCAGCGGGTGCAAAGGCGGCGCACCAGTCGCTGCGCCAGCACGGCCAGCAGCGAGTCCGCGAAGTTGAACGGGTCCATGCCCATGTCGAGCAGGCGGGTCACGGTTTCGGGCGCGCTGTTGGTGTGCAGCGTCGACAGCACGAGGTGGCCGGTCAGCGAAGCCTCGATGGCGGTCTTCGCGGTTTCCTCGTCGCGGATCTCGCCGACCATGATCACGTCCGGATCGGCGCGCACGAACGCCCGCAGCGCCTTTGCAAAGGTCCACTCGATGCGCGGATTGATCTGCACCTGCCGCAGTCCGGTCTGCGTGATTTCGATCGGGTCTTCGGCGGTCCAGATCTTTCGCTCCGGCGTGTTGATGTGCATCAGCGCCGAGTGCAGCGTGGTGGTCTTGCCCGAGCCCGTGGGGCCCGCGCACAGCACCATGCCGTAGGGGCGCTCGACGGCCCTGGTCAACTCCGCGAGGTTGTTCGGCGAGAGGCCCAGCTTGTCCATGGGAATGGGCTTGGCCGACGCCAGGATGCGCATCACCACGTCTTCGAGGCCGTTGTTGGTCGGGATGGTCGCCACGCGCAGTTCGATGCGGTGCTGCGGCGAGTACTTGGCGAAGTTGATCTTGCCGTCCTGCGGGTTGCGCTTTTCGCTGATGTCCAGGTCGCACATGATCTTCACGCGCGCGACGATGGCGTTACGGTAGCTTGGCGGCAGCTCCAGGTAGGTGTAGAGCAGGCCGTCGCGGCGAAAGCGGATGCGGGTCTTTTCCTGGCCGGGATAGCTTTCGATGTGGATGTCCGACGCGCCCTCGCGGTGCGCCTCCAGGATCATGCTGTTGATCATCCGCACCAGGGAGTTGTCCGACTGCTCGATGGGAGCCTCGGGGGCGGGCGCGGCGGGGCCTTCCTTCTCGAGCGTCTGCAGCAGTTCGCTGGTGCCGGCCATGTCGAATTCGAGGGGCCGGCTGGGATCGAGGTTCGAGGAAAAGACGCCGGGGGCGGAGGTCGTCGACTCGCCGATTTTTTCGTAGGCTGCGTGCAGCACGTTGTCGAGGTCGATGCATTGCCCGACCACCGGGGTGACCTTCATCTGCGCGATGAACTCCACCTCGTCGAGGGCCGAATGCCGGCTGGTCGGGTCGTCGATCGCAACCACGAGGCGCCCCTCGTGCAGCCGCAGCGGCATGACCTGCAGGCGCTGGGCCACGGAATACGGCAGCTTGCGCAGTGCGTCGGCCGCCGCGGGGAACAGGTGCAGGTTGACGAGGGGATAGCCCATCTTGCGCACCAGCGCGGTCTGGAGCTGGCCCTTGCTGACGATGCCCATGCGCACCAGCGTCTCGCCCAGCGGCACCGTGGGATCGAGCTGTTGCCGCGCCAGCCCCGAGCGAAGCTGATCGTCGGTGATCATGCCCAGCGAAATCAGCGCTTCGCCGATCCGTGCGATCGGCGTGCGGCTCTGGGCTTCGAGTGCGCTCAGGAGCTGCTCGGGCATGACGACTTCGTTGGCGGGCATGGGCGATTTCCTGTCTGGTTTCGGACACTGCATCGTAGAGCGGGATTCATGCGCTTGCCATCACTTCAACTTGTGAGTACGCAAGTTCTCATGTCAGGACCCGAGCTCGGAATCTCCTCTTGTCCTACGCGGGCCGCCCGCCACCTGCCTAGCATGTCGGCGATGCGTCAATTGATTCTTGCGACAACCCTGGTGCTGGTCGCTGCCGCCGCAGCGGTGCAGGCCGAGCCCGTCAAGGTGCCCGTCGACAGCGACGAGAAGGGCACCGTCTACGTGGCCCCCAACGTGAACCCGACCGAAACCTCGGCCACCGTCAAGGGGGCGAGCTTCGGCGTGCTGCGGCCGGACGGCAGCGGCACCTACATCGGCACCGACACCTCCACGCCACGGCCCACCTACTCGCTGGGTGCGAGCACCGGCGGCAATCTGTCGCTCTCGGGCGGTGTTCAGTCGGACGGCAAGGCCAACAACGGCGTGAAGGCCGGCATTACCTTCAGGTACTGACAGGAGGGCCGCGCGCGCGACAGGGGGTTTTGTCGGACCTACGCAGCAGGCTGCGCGGGCAGGGCCGGCGTCAGCCCGTAGCGCGACATCACCGCGACCAGCTTCGCCTTGTCGGGCGGTCCGCCCGCATTGACCACGGCCGCGACCTCGCGAAAGTACTGCGCGCCGATGTCCGGCGAGAGCACGACGATCGCGCGCGCCGTCTGCGATCCGACATTGCGAAAGCCGTGCACCGAGCCGCGCGGCGTCGACATCCATTCGCCGGGTGTCAGCTCGCGCGTTTCGGCATCGACCGAATAGGTGACCGCGCCTTCCACGACATAGAAGAACTCCTCGTTGTCCCGATGGCTGTGCGGTGGCGGCACGTTGGCGCCCGGCGGCAGGGTGAGTTCGAACACCCCCATGCTCCCTGTCGCGGAGCCATCGACCAGATAGCGAATTTCGAGCTGACCTGCCTTGATCACTTCATCGCGGTTCATGTGTTTCTCCTGTCGCTGGTGCCCAGGCGTTGACTCTACGGCGTTGCAGGAAAAAGATAAATCGCCTATTTTTCGCAGGCTCAGACCAGCGTGCCGTAGACGATGAATCCGTCGTGCGTCGCGACCTTGTCGTACAGCGTGCGGCCGGCCGTGTTGGTCGCATGGGTCTGCCAGTACACGCGGCGTACGCCCGCGTGCTTCGCGCGTTCGTAAACGCCCTGGATCAGCTGGCGGCCCACGCCGCGGCCGCGTTCTGACGGCAGCGTGAACAGGTCCTGCAGATAGCAGGTCGGTTCGAGCCGCGTGGTGCTGCGGTGGAACAGGTAGTGGGTGAGCCCGACCAGTTGCCCGTCGCGCTCGGCGACCAGGGCATGCACCGGTTCGTAGACATCGAAGAAGCGCTGCCAGGTGGCTTGCGTGATCTCGTCGGCAAGGGCTGTCGCACCCTCGCGTCCGTAGAAGGCGTTGTAGCCGTCCCATAGCGGCTTCCATGCCGCGTAGTCGTCGGGCGCCGGAGGGCGGATCTGGAGGGGCGTACTCATCGCGTCTGTGGCCTGCATTCTGAAAAAATGCGATTGCAACACAACGCGTGCCGCTCCCAACCTTCGGTCAGCTCGGCGCTATTGGCTACTGCCGACCTGCTCCTGCGCCTTGGAACGGGCGCATCCAGGCGGCATCACCGCCACCGGTAGCGCGGGCGGCAGCGCCGGACCCTCGGTCAGGGCGCCCATCGATTGCTCCAGGAAATCGAGCATCGCGCGCATCGCGGCGCTGTTGTGGCGGCGCTGCGAGTAGGCCGCATACAGCCAATGGTCGCGCGGCATGTGCTCGCGCAGCACCGGCACCAGCGCTCCGCGTTCCAGGTGCGACTGCGCCAGCGGCTCGGGCACATAGGCCACGCCCACGCTGCGCAGCGCCAGTTCGATCAGCGCGACGGCGTCGTTGGCTTCCAAGCGGCTGTGCACGGGCACGTCGTACTGCCTGCCGTCGGTCTCGAAGGGGAGGTGGGTGGTCGGCTTCGCCGAGTAACTCAGCACCTCGTGCCGGCCCAGATCCTCGGGCGTCTGCGGCATGCCGCGCTGCGCCCAGTACGCCGGCGTGGCGCAGACCACCATGTCGAACTGCACCAGCCGGCGCACGATCAGGTTCATGTCGTCGATGCGTCCGCCGGTCAGGTGCACGTCGATGCCTTCCTCGATCAGGTCGAGGTCGTCGTTGGTGAACACCAGGCTCACGTAGACGTCGGGGTAGCGCTTGATGAACTCGGCGATCACGTCCGAGAGCCAGCCGGCGATCAGCCCGTGCGGCGCGCTCATGCGCAGGCGCCCGCGCGGGTGCGACCCGTGGGCCTGCAGGTCGTTCAGGGTGTTCTCGGCCATGGTCACCAGCTCGGTGCTGCGGTCGAGCAGCACCTGGCCGGCGTCGGTCAGGCTCAGGGAGCGGGTCGAGCGGTTCAGCAGGCGCACGCCGCTGCGCGTTTCGAGCTCCGCCACGTAGCGGCTGACCGTGGCCTTGGACATGCCCAGCGAGATCGCTGCGCGGGAGAAGCTGCGCCGGAACGCGACTTCGCGGAATGTTTTGATGAGATCGAGGCCGTCCATGGGTGGACACATTGTTCCAGCATCGGGGATGAGGCCGTGGGCGTAGGGGCATACCACCTGCGACGTGGTTGTACGGCGCCGGTGATGCCAACGAGCGATACGGAAGCGTTCTACCCGACCCGCATCAGTGTCCCGTATACCCCGCAGCGCTCGCCTCCCGCGCACGCGCATCATCCACCGCTCGTTCGGAGCGAAGCTGGCGTCTTCCACAATTCGCACACTCATAAAGACGCAGCCAGGGCAGCAGGCGCATCCACCCACTGCGATGAATGCGCCCAAGGTGCGCGATGTTGCACGTACAAGCGACGAACAGGTGGGACATGGAAGGTCTGTGTAGAAACAACGGGAGGAAATCGTCGTTCGATTCTTTCTCCTCACCCTGGCGAATGCAACTCACCGGTTCCAGCTATTTTTCGCCCTTGTGGCCGGCTACGGTGCGGAAGGCGGCAAGCCGAAATCTGTTCCCGCGAAGTCCTGGGGAACATGCACGCCCTGCGAATCGCGCAGCAACACGCCGCGCCTTTCCATCTCCCGCATCGTCCTGTTGACGACCTCGCGAGAAACGCCGGCGTAGGAGGCGATGACACCCTGCGTGACGCGCTTGTCGTAGGCCTCGTGGCCAGCGGGAGCTATCTGGGTCATCTTGTGGAGTACGCGGCCGACCATCTCTTCTGAAGATAGCGAAGAGATGCGCCGGATCTGACGGCGCAAGACATTCATGCGGGCAGCCTCCGCACCAAGCAATTCCAGTGCGATGCCGTGATGCCGTTCGCAAAGCGCCCTGATCACCGGCACGGGAACGAGGTATATCGTGCTGGGAAGCACCGCGATCAATCTGTGGGCAGCCAGATACTGTGGCTCGCTCAGGGAGCCACCAAGATAGAAGTCGTGCCGGCGAATGAAATCCGTGGTCACTTCCGTATCTTCCTGCGCGCCGTCGCGGCCTTGGGCAACCACGCGCACCAGGCCGCTTTCCACGCAGTAGAACGAACGCGTGCATTCGTTCGACGCAAGGATCGTCTCGTTGCGAGCGTATGAACGCAGCTCGCAAAGCTGCCCGATGGCCGAACGTTCCACCAGCGGCAAGCGGGCAATCAATGGATGCAGGTGCACGCAGCGATGATGAAAGCCGGGAGGTCGAAACGCAATCACCCGAATTAGGGATTCCTTACTACAGCATCCCATCGCGCCGCGGCAGCTATTTCTATTCGCAGGCCTCCAGATCGATCAGGCCCTTCTGCATGGCATCGCGCACTGCCTGGGCACGCGACTTCACAGCCAGCTTGCGATAGATGCTCTTCGCATGCGCATCCACCGTGTGCAGCGAGCGATGGCTCAGTTCGGCAATCTGGCGGTTGCTCAGGCCTTGCGAAATCATCCGAAGCACGTCGAGTTCGCGACGCGAGAGCGCGCGGCCTGCAGCGCCTGGACTCGCCGATGGCGGGAGGCGCGTTTCTTCAGTTTGCGAAGAGACTTCCACTGGTGTCGGCAACGAGGCCGAAGGCGGCAGTTCAGGCCCCAGCACCGCACGTCCCCGTTCCACGATGCACCACGCGATCCGCATCGCCGTGGCCGAATCGCCCTCGGCAATCAGGCGCATCAGAAGGACGAGTTCCTGCTGAGCCGCTTTGGCGAACAGGAGGGCGGCGGCGGTCGAGGAAGTCGACGAATCGATTCGCGGCACTCCATCGCTGGTCCCCTCCACGCGCGGCTCGCCACCGCTGGAACCGGCCGTGCGCACGGACGATGATTCCCTCGAGCCTTGTTCGGGCCGCGTGGCAATGCGCCTGCTCTTTTCTTTGGACATCGATGCCTTCAAGTAGCGCAAGCGCGATCAATCGTCCTCGGGTTTGCGCCCCGATGGGTCGCTCGCCGGGGCCGGGAAGCTCTCGAAGAAGATCGGTTCGACCCGGCTCGGCTCGGCACGCGCCAGGTTTTCCTCGGCGGGCAAGAGGTTGCCGAAGTCGGTGGACGCGAAATTGGCGGGCACGTGCACGCCTTGATCGTCGCGCCGCACGAGGCCGCGCTGCTCCATGTCGCGCATGGTCTTGTTGACCACTTCGCGCGACAGACCCGAGTAGGAGGCGATCACCGATTGGGAGATGCGCTTGTCGAACGCGCCCATGCTCGAGGGGGCCAGCACGGTCAGCTGGTGCAGCACGCGGCCGACGACGTCTTCGGTGGACAGCGCGGACATGCGCCGCAGCTGGTTGCGCATGACGGCCATGCGCTCGATCGCGAGTTCCAGCAGCCTGATGGCCACCTCCGGGTACGAACTGCAGATCTTGCGCAACGCCACGACGGGGATGAGGTGCACTGCCGCGGGCAACGCGGCAACCAGCGTGTGCTTGGCCTGGTAGGTGTCCTCGGAAAGAGACGGACCGATGAAGAATTCGTTCTGGCGGATGAAGTCGGTCGTGACATTGGTGGCGTGGGCGCGGCCCTTGCCATGCTCCACCACGCGCAGCAGTCCGCTGGCCACGCAATAGACGCAATCGCTCGAGCTGCCGGCCGCGAGCACCACTTCATTGCGCCGGTAGGAGCGCAACTGGCTGCTCTGGACCAGCGCAACGCGTTCGGCCTGCGACACGTTGGTGAAGAGAGGATTCAGGTACATGGTCGAAGAAAATCCGTGCCGTGGTTCGAGTCACCCGAAAGGATGCCCGGGAGCGACAGCAGCAGGCTTGGCGGCCGGCTCGGTGCCACGCACGCCGTAGCCCTGCAGCCACCGCGCGCCCACGCGCGAAGCGATGTGCATGTCGTCTTCGCGCTCGATGCCGTCGACCACGACCTGGGCCGCGAAGTGCGTGCAAAGGGAAATCATGCCCTGCAGGCACTCGATGCCGAAGGTGTCGTCGCGCGCGCGGCGCAGCAGCGACGCATCCAGCTTCACGATGTCGGGCCCGCAGGACTGCAGCGCGGCGAGGTTGTCGTTGCCGCCGCCGATGTCCCGCACGGCGATGCGGCAACCGCGCAATTGCATCTGCACGCAGAAGTCGTGGGCGGCCTCGAGATCGGCCAGCGTGGCGCTGCCCACGATCTCGATCACGAGGCGCGAGGCCAGCGCGGGCTCTTCGTCGAGTGCCGCGCACAGCGAGGCCCACCAGTGGTCGAGCTTGGTGCTCTGCGCGCAGATGCCCACGCCGATGTGCGCGCAGGTCTGCGACCGCAGTTCCGCCAAGGCCTGGCGCACCGCGATGCGATCGAACGCGCGAGCCAGCCCCAGCCGCTGCAGGCACGGCAAGAACACCTCCTGCGCAAGAAGCGCCGGCTCGCTGCGGCTCGGCGGCAGACGCACGCGCCCTGCGAGGTAGAAAGTACTGGCATTGCCGCCAGCGTGCACCACCGGCTGCCATTCGAAGGAGAGCGCCTCGGTGCGCAGCGCTTCGCTGACGCGCACGGCGACGTCCATGTCGGAGCGGTAGCGCTGGCACCATTCGTCGGCCCTGTTCTCGCGCAAATCCGGAAACGGTTGCGCAGTCCACAGGGCGAACTCGATCTCCGACGTGCCGAGCTGCTCGGGCGGACGCACCTCGATCCAGTCGGCATGCAACTGCACCATCGCGGCGATGCCCTTCGCACGCACCGGTTCGGCGCCAAGCACGGCAAGCAGCGTCTCGATGGGGCGGCTCCGGTGGCGCACGTCGTGCGGCAGCTCACGGATGTCGCGCGCGCCGCAGACGAACGCGTCGTTGGCCCACAGCAGGAAGCAGTCGTCGCGCAGCCGGGCCATGTCGGTGGCGGCCGAGGTGAGGAAGTGGGCGCACAGGCGGCGCTGTATTTCAAGGCTGGCGGCGGCTCCGAAATCCTGCCCATAGGCTTCGATGAGGTGCGGCAGGTTTGCGATGAACACATAGGCGCAAGGCCTGCGCGGCGCTGCTTGCAGGGTGGGTGCGGCGTCGGTTGCAACAAATGGCGCGGCCCGCGCGTTTCGCTCGGCATGTTCCCCATGCGCGCGGCTCCCCGCCGCTGTGCGTGGAGTCCATGCGACGGACCACGGAGTCTGTGGTGAGAGGGCGACCATCTGATCCTCCTTCGGACAATTCGTTTTATGAACCTTCCGGATGCTACGGATTGCAATGGTCGTTGACAGCGCTTTCGCGTCCCAACTGTGTTTCCCATCACATCTGCCCCGGGGCTCGCATTGCGCCAGCGAAGATTTCATTTCCTTTTGGCGTGCATGGAGTAGCGCATTCCACACAGGTTTTTTCAAGATAGCCGAAAGGCTGCGCGCCGACAGCGAAAGATCGATTGCGCAAAGGATGCGGTCGATAAGCTGAAGCGGAAAGTACGCGGTACAGCAGCGCCGTTGGTGGCACCATCGGCATCAGTGAAGCACTCGTCGAAACTTCTGGTGATGCGTATCGTCCTCTGGAGCGCTGCAATCGTCGCCCTGGCCATCCTCATGGGCGTCGTGTACGAGCAGGCCGGCCGCTACCGCGCGGCGCGCGACTTCCCCGCGCCCGGGAAGATGGTCGACATCGGCGGGCGAAGAATCCAGCTGGATTGCCGGGGCTCCGGCTCGCCGACCGTCGTGTTCGAGGCGGGCCTGAGCGCCGGCGGTTCGCTGAGCTGGTCGGCAGTCCAGCCGAAGATCGCAGCGCGCACGCGCGCCTGCTCGTACAGCCGCGCGGGGCTGATGTGGAGCGATCCTCCGGATGCGCCTCCCAGTGCCAGGCAGGTGGCGCACGATCTCCACACGGCACTCGCCCGCGCAGGCGAGCGGGGCCCCTACGTGCTGGTAGGCCAGTCGCTGGGCGGGCTCTTCGCCACGAGTTTCACGAGGCACTTCGGCGCCGAGGTGGCGGGGCTGGTTCTCGTCGACCCTTCGCATCCGGACCAGGTCGCGCGCGTCGCGGACTTCATGACGGAGACGCGGTCGTTGCGCTCGCGCATCGCCGTGTCGCTCGCGTGGTCCGGCCTGCTGCGCGCGGCGGCTCCCTCGCTGCTGCCGCAGGCGCGGAACCAGACGGCGCGCGATGCGCAGGCGATCCGCGCCTTTGCGCCGAAGTCGTTGAGCACGCAGTTGGTGGAAAGCGATGCGACCGACGCCACGCTCGCCGAGGCCGGCGCCTTCCGCGACCTGGGCAATCGACCGCTGGTGGTTCTCACCGCGATGGCGCCGTACACCGAGGCGGAACTCCGGGGGATGAAGATCACGCCCGGGCAGGGCACGCAGGTGCAGGCCATCTGGAAGCAGCTGCACGAGGACGAGGCGACGTGGTCCTCGCGAGGCAGGCAGGTGCTGTTGCCGAACGCCGGTCACGACATCCAGTTCGACGACCCGGATGCGGTGATCGACGCGGTGCTGTCCGTCGTCGCGGCGGTTCGCGCGGATCTCGGCGCCGCGCCGCACTGACGCAACGGCGGAAACAGTGGCAGCGCGTTACCAGCGGACCTTCACGCCCACGCTGCCGTCGATTCCGCTCTTCGTGCGGGTGGCTCCGCCCGAGGCCCACAGCTTGCCCAGTTCCGCGTACAGGCTCATGCTCGGCGTCAGCTGCAGCGTGGCGCCTGCCGCCAGCTCGGTGCTGGTGCCGCCGGTGCGCGTGGCGATGTCGGTGTACGCCGCGGGGCCGATGAAGCGGCTGACGTCGGTGCCGCCGCCGCTGCGGTAGACGTTGACCCGCACGTAGGGCTGCAGCAGGCCGGCGGAGGTGGCGATCTCGCCCTTGACCCGCACGCCCGCGCGCGCCAGCCAGCCGCTGTGGCTGTCCTGCTGCACCAGGGCGCCCGGGATGCCCGTGTCGTGCAGGCTCACGCGCTGGTGCACCAGCTGCAGCTGGGGCTCGAGGGTCCAGTTCGGCGCGATGGAGAAGGCCTGGCCCACCTCGATGGAGGCCAGCAGGCTGTTGCCGCTGCCGGAACTGCCGAAGCCCAGCGTGGGTGCCGCCGTGTAGCGGTGGCGGCCGGCCTGCAGCACGCCGTCCACGTACAGGCCGCTGCCGTTCTTCCAGGTGGCGTAGGCGCCCAGGTACTGGCTCTGCAGGTCGTTGGAGCCGGCCGCGTAGTTCGCAAGGCCGCGGGCGAAGCCGGTCACGCGCATGTCGCCGTCGAGTTCGCCGATGTAGATGCCGGCACGCCAGTTGGCGTCAGCCCACAGGTCGGTGCCGGCCTGGAAGCCCGTGAGACGCCCCTTGCTCGCGGGGCTGACGGTGCCGCTCTGGTCGATGGTGCGGTTCGTGCTGATGAGGCGGGCCCAGGTCTGGCGGTAGCCCTGGTCCGGTGTAGCGGTGCTGGCGCCGGCCGGGCCGTCGTCGCCCACGCGCTGGTGCATGTTGCCCAGCATCGCCAGATTGGATTGGCGCAGCTGCTCGGGCAGCGCCGCGTACAGCGGCACTTCGGCGCGGTAAGTTGGCACGATCACGCCGCCGCCACCGCCATTACCGCCTGTACCTCCAGTACCGCCTGTACCTCCAGTACCGCCGCCGGTGCCGGTGCCGGTGCCGCCACCAGTGCCGCCGCCGTTCCCGCCACCGGACGGCGGGACGATGACGGCGCTGGAGCGCAGGTACCAGTTCTCGCCCGCGCCGGCCGCGTCGGCGGCGTACAGCCGGTACTCGAAGGCGCCGGCATCGACGTGGCCGCCCGCCAGGGCGAAGGCGCTCCTTGTGGTCTGCGCGGTGGTCGTGGCGCCGTTCAGCGCGCTGACGACTTCGATGCCGTTGCCGGCGGTCAGCGCGCCCAGGCCTCCCAGGTTGGTGATCTGCACGTTGGTCGTGCCGCTGGCAATGGCGGTGCTGCCGCTGAGGACCAGCCGGTCGCTCGCGCTGGTGCTGTCGCCTAGCGCCGTGCCCAGGCGCAGCGTGCCGCCGTTGCCCACCCACGGGCCTGTGACCGTGAGGACGGTGCCGGGCGCGCCGCCCAGCAGCGAGACGGTGCCGCCGTTGGCCATGGACGCGATGGTCTGGCTCTGGCCGGCCAGGTCCAGCGTCGCGCCCGAGGCGACCGTGAAGGCGCTGGTGCTGCTGAAGGTGTTGGCCGCGCCGGCGCGCAAGGTGCCGGCGGCGACGTTGGTGGCGCCCGTGTAGATGTTGGCGCCGCCCAGGGTGAGCGTGCCCGCACCGTCCTTCACGAGGCTGCCGGCGCCCGTGATCGGGCCCGTCCAGCCCATGTCGTGGCCGTTGGTGTTGAAGGTGCCCGTGCCGCCCAGCAACAGGGCATTGCCCAGGCTCAGGCCACCCGCGCCGGCGATGATGCTGGCCGTGGCACCGCTGTCGATGGCAACGGCGCCCGACAGCGCCGCGCCGGTGTTCAAGGTGAGGCTGTTGCTGCCGCCCGTGAACTGCACGGCCGAGGCCCGGGTGATGCCATCGCCGCCCAGTCCGCCGGAGATGGTGCCGCTGCTGCTGATGGCGAGGTTGGCGCCCATCACGCCCACGCCGCCTGCACCGTTCGCGCCGCTCGCGCCCCCGTTGCTGTTGGCGCCGCCGACGCCCCCGGCGCCGCCGGCGATGGAGCCGCTGTTGGTGATCGTTGCCCCGGCGCCCGTGGCCCCCAGGCCGATGCCGCCGTCGCCGCCAGCGCCCGGCGCGCCGGTGCCTCCCGCGCCGCCGCCGCCGGCTCCGCCAGCGCCTCCGGCGCCAGCCGTGACTGCGCCGGTGTTGACCACGGTCACGGTGCTGCCGGTCAACGTGATGCCATTGCCGCCGCCGCCGCCGCCGCCGCCCGAGGCATTGCTGCGCGCCGGCAGCAGTTCGGACCCGCCTGCGCCGCCGGCTCCGCCCGCGATGGTGCCGCCGTTGGTGAACGTGAGGCCCGGCGCCGTGGCGTTCAGGAAGAATCCGCCGCCGCCGCTGCCGCCACCACCGCCTTGCGAGAAGGCGCCGCCGCCCTGGCCCCCCGCGCCGCCCGTCGAACTGCCGGAGGCCGTGTAGTTGCCGAGCGGGCCGTTGAGGATGGACCCATAGCCTCCCGCGCCGCCGCCGCCGGCCGCCCAATAGCCGTTGCCGCCCGCGCCCCCGGTGCCGCCGGTGTAGCTGTCCGAGGAGGAAGAGACGCCGCTGCCGATGGACGCGCCCTGGAAGCCACCTCCGCCGCCGCCGCCGTATCCGTTGCCGTTGCTGAAGTCGCCGGTCTGGGACTGGCCCGCGCCGCCGTTGTCGCCCTGCATCACGCCCGGGCTGACGACGTTGCTGGTAGTGCCCGCCGCGCCACCCGTGCCGGCGGTGGCGCCGCCGAAGGAGCCGATGTTCGCGTTGGAGCCCGCCGTGACGCCGGCATCGGTCGACGACCCGCCAGTTCCTCCGCTGGCGCCCACCGTGGTGTCGTTGAGCCCGCCGCTGCCACCGCTGCCGTTGCTGCCGCCGCTGCCGGCGTGCAGCGTCGGATCGCCGACGGGCTGGCCGCCGGCGCCGCCAGCCGCCAACGCCGGCCCGGCGCCCAGAAGCAGCACCGCCATGGCCACGGCCCCCAGTTCGCCCAGCCGCGCCGACCGCGCGTGGCCGCGCGAGGTTTCGGGGGCGGCCACCCAAGTGCCGAGCGTTGGATTCCACAGGGTTCGAAAAATCTTGTTCATGGCTTCAATCGTCCGTTCGTTACCTGGCGGGCAGGCTCCCGTGCGCCGGAGCACTCTCCTCTTGCGCATGCAGATGTCTTGTTTTCTGTTTGCCAAGACAAAATGTAAGTACGCGTATGGGGCGGCGATATGCCCGGAACCGGGTACCCCTGAGGAGGCCGATGGGGAGTGCGTGGGAGCGTGCAGCCTGTACCGTGTCCGCTCGGCGTGGCTCGCGGCGCGGCGGCGCGGGCCCCTTGGGGCCGATCTCGAGGGCCGCAAGCGTCAGGGGCGGAGCGCCGCCTGCCGCGGAACTCCCCCTGAGCAGTGTCTGAAAGTAACCAATGTTTCGTGTCGGATACAGAGCTGTCCGGCCGTTGCGGCCGATCCGGTCCTCAATCGCGAGTGCTTGTCGGAGCTTCCGGCGCCGGCAGGGTGGACTCGAATTGCGCGGCGCCGCTCGCCGCATCGCAGCTTGCCTTCAACTCGGCCGCGACCTGCTCCGGCTCCTGGCGCAATTCCGCAAGATCGCGCTCCCCGACGCAGCGGCCGTCGAGCCGCACATAGATGCGTTTGAAATCGCCACCGAGTGCCCGGGCCACGTCGCCCAGGCACTCGGCGAGCGTGGCGAAATCGCCGTCACGGTACGAGCTGGGCGGTATCACGCCTTTCGAACGCGGCGCGCGAACCGTGTAGGCGTAAGACGCGGCTTCTTGCCTAAGCTCCACCACAGGCTGCAGGCAGAACTGGACTTCCCTGACTCTTTTTTTCATGGCCGCAGTGTAGGTGCGGCCCCACCGGTGCTGCCCCCGGGGGAGGGGGCGTCATTGCGTGCGCTGCTTCGCGACGAACTCCGGCGTGACCGTGCCCTGCTTGTTGCCGAATTGCGCGATCACGTAGTTGGCGAGCGCCGCGACTTCGGTGTCCGTGTAGGCCTTGCCGAAGGCCGGCATGTAGACCTCCTTGTCGTGCACGCGCATCCTCACGCCCTGCAGGATCATCTGCGTGACGTTGGAGCCGTCAGGATCGTTCACGCCGCGCGTTCCCAGCAGCGATGCGTTGGCCGTCTGCTGGCCTTGCCCGTTCCACTGATGGCAGCTCGCGCATGCCGCAGCGAAGAGCCTGAGCCCTTGCTCGTGGCCTTCGGCCGTGTTGGCTGCCGGTGCCGCCGCGCTCGCCGCAACGGCCCACGGTGCCTTCGCATCGACCTCGATCGGCGCCTTGCCCGACTTCGCCGGCACCGTGCGCAGATAGCTCACGAGCGCCGAGGCGTCCTCCGGCTTCAGGTATTGCAGGCTGTGTTCCACCGCCTCGCCCATGGGCCCCGAAGCGGAGCCTCGGCCCTCGGCATGCCCGGTCGTGAGGTACGAGGCAAGCTCCGCATCGCTCCATGCGCCGATGCCGTTCTTCGCATCTGACGTGATGTTGTAGGCGCGCCAGCCCTGGACCGACTCGCCCGCGAGGTCGTTGCCCCTTTCCATCGCGAAGGCGAAGTTGCGCGGCGTATGGCATTCCGCGCAGTGGCCGAGCGCTGTCGCGAGGTACCTGCCCTGGTTCCACGTCGGCGGCTTGGACGCATCGGCCTCGAAACGGGTGCTCTTGAAGAAGGCCGCATTCCAGAAGCCCATGGCCCAGCGCTGGTTGAACGGAAATCCCAGGTCGGCCTCCCTGTTCGGCTGGTTCACCTTGGGCAGGCTGAAGATGTACGCCTTGATCGCGAGGATGTCCTTGCGGCTCAGCGCGGTGTACGAGGTGTACGGGAACGCCGGGTACAGGCGCTTGCCGTCCGCGCCCACGCCGTCGTGCAGCGCGCGCACGAACTGGTCGTCGCTCCAGTTGCCGATGCCCGTGGCCGGGTCCGCGGTGATGTTCGACGAGTAGATCGTGCCGAAGGGCAGCACGAAGGGCAGGCCGCCCGCAAAGGGCTGCCCCTTGCCGGGCACCGTGTGGCAGGCGATGCAGTCGGCGGCCTTGGTGAGGTATTCGCCGCGCACCAGCAGCGCCGCATCGGCCGGCGCACCGGCCAGCACCGGCGCCTCGCCCTCGGAGCCGTCGGTACGGTTCAGGAAGAAATACAGCGCCGCGCCAACGACGAACAGCACCACCAGCACCTTGAGGAGCCGCTTCATGCTGCGCTCCTTGCGCCGTGCCCGGCATCGGCGATCTTTTTCTTCAGCGCCTCCTTGTCCTGCGCCAGCAGTGCACGGTTCACCGGCAGCGCGCGCAGCCGCACGCCCGTGGCCGCGAAGATCGCGTTGGCGAGTGCGGGCGCCGCAATGGCGGTGCCGACCTCGCCGAGCCCGCCGGGCGCCTCGCCGCTCTTGACGGTATGGACCTCGACCGGCGGCGCCTCGTTGATGCGCAGCATCCGGTAGTCGTGGAAGTTGCTCTGCTCGATGGTGCCTTCGCGCAGCGTGATCTCGCTGAAGAGCGCGGCGCTCAGGCCGAACAGCAGGCCGCCCTGGATCTGCGCCTCGATGGAGCTCGCGTTCACGGCAATGCCGCAGTCGAGCCCGACCACCGCGCGCCGCATGCGCACCTCGCCCTGCGGCGTGACCTCGACCTCGACGATGGCGCACACGCGGCTGCCGAAGGCATCGCCCACGGCCACGCCGCGCCCGACGCGGGCCGGCAGCGTGCCCTTGCCCCAGCCGATCTTGTCGGCGGCCAGGTCGAGCACCGCCAGCGTGCGCGGGTTCTTCTTCAGCATCGCGCGCCGGTAGGCCACCGGGTCCTTCTTCGCGCGCTGCGCCAGCTCGTCGATGAAGCTCTCCATCACGAAGAGGTTGTGCGTCGGCCCCACGCCGCGCCACCAGCCGACGTTCAAGCCGGGCGGCATGTCGTGCCGCACCCACTCGACCTTGAGGTTCGGCAGGTCGTAGCAGGGCTCGGCCACGCATTCGATCAGGTCGCTGTCCATGCCGTCCTTGCCCATGAAGGCCGGAGCCCATCGGCCCAGCACCGTGCCGCCCGCAATGCGGTCGCCGAACCAGAGGATCCGGCCCTCGCCGTCGACCACGGCCGAGATGTCGTCGTGGTACATCGGCCGCACGATGTCGTGGCGGATGTCTTCCTCGCGCGTCCAAACCACCTTGAGCGGGTAGGGCACCTGCTTGGCGAAGGCCACGGCCTGCTCGACCGAATCGGTCTCGAGCCGCCGGCCGAAGCCGCCGCCCAGGTACTGGTTGTGCAGAACGACCTTGTCTTCCGCAAGGCCGGCGACCTTGGCCGCGGCGCTCACGCAGCGCGTTGGCACCTGCGTGCCGACCCAGATCTCGCACTCGCCGGGCCGCACGTGCACTGTGGTGTTGAGCGGCTCCATCGTCGCGTGGGCCAGCATCGGCAGGTCGTAGGTCGCCTGCACCAGCGTGCCCTCGGGCCGCTTGCCGGTTTCCTTGCCGACGATCGCCTTGTCCTTCGCCAGCGCACCGGCCAGTGCCGCGCGCAGCTGCTGCGTGGTGAGCGCGGCGTTCTGCCCCGGCGTCCACTGCACGTTCAATGCATCGAGACCCCGCTTCGCAGCCCAGAAATGCTCGCCCACCACCGCAACCGCGTCCTTGATGCGGAGCACGTCGATCACGCCGGGAATCGCACGCGCCGCCTTGTCGTCCACCGAGGCCAGCACGCCGCCGAGCGTGGGGCACGCCTTGACCGTCGCCACTTTCATGCCCGGCAGGCGCACGTCGATGCCGAACTGCGTGCTGCCGTCGACCTTGCCGGCCGAATCGACGCGCCGCAGCGGCTGGCCGATGAGCTTGAAATCCTTCGGTTCCTTCAGCGCCACCTTGGCAGGCATCGGCAGCTTGGCGGCCGCACCGGCGAGCGCGCCGAAGCCGAGTTGCCGGTTGGACGGCGCGTGGCTCACCACGCCGCGCGCGACCGTGCAGCTCGCAGCATCGACCTTCCACTGCGCGGCGGCAGCGCTCACCAGCAGCGTGCGCGCCACCGCGCCGGCCTCGCGCAGCACGCCGTAGGTGCCGCGCGTGCTGGTCGAGCCGCCGGTGATCTGGCCGCCGAGCAGCGGCATGCCGTACAGCGCCTCGTTCGGCGGCGAATGCTCCACGCGCACCTGGTCGAGCTCGACGCCGAGTTCCTCGGCCAGCAGCATCGCCGAGCCGGTGTAGATGGCCTGGCCCATCTCGGCCATCGGCATCACGAGGCGCACGCCGCCATCGGCGTCGATGCGAATGAAAGCGTTCGGCGCGAAGGCGGGGTTGCCATCCACCAGCGCAGCGGCCGCGTCGGCGGGCTGCTGCCGCGGGCTGATGGCGGCAAAGGCCTTGCTGCCGCCGACCCAGGTGAAGGCCAGCGCCAGGCCGCCGGCCTGCAGTGCGCCGCGCCGGCTGATACCCACGGCACCCACGGCGGCCGGCTTCACGATGCGCTCCTGACAGGCATCGCGACGACCGACTGCAGCACCTCGGCCTTGCCGGTGGCGGCCTGCTTGATGGCCGCGCGGATGCGCGAGTAGGTGCAGCATCGGCAGATGTTGCCCGACATGGCCATGTCGATGTCGGCGTCGCTCGGGTTGGGCGTGCGCTGCAGCAGCGCGGCCGCAGACATGATCTGCCCCGACTGGCAATAGCCGCACTGCACCACGTCGACGTCGAGCCAGGCCTTCTGGATGCTCTTGCCGGCTGGTGTCTGCGAAACGGCTTCGATGGTGGTGACGGCCTTCTTGCCGATGGTGCCGATCGGCAGCACGCATGAACGCACGGGCTGGCCGTCGAGGTGCACGGTGCAGGCGCCGCACTGCGCGATGCCGCAACCGAACTTGGTGCCGGTGAGGCCGACGACGTCGCGCAGTGCCCAGAGCAGCGGCATGTCGTCGGGAGCGTTGAGGGCAACGGACTGGCCGTTGATGTTGAGATCGATCATGGACCCGCCTTCTTGTCTGGTTCGCCGTGGTGGCAGCGAACCATAGCGCGACTTCGGAAAGCGCGCTCGGCGGGCAGGGCAGCACTCAAGCGGGCTGCTCGGTTTTCATCGACGGGTGCTCGTTGCAAGCACCCGAAGGTATTCATCGCCGTGCGAAACGGCGCTCGGATCTGCGCAGGATCGTCTCAGGCGGGAGCCTTCTGTGCGGGCGCCTGCACCGGCGGCGTGCCGGTCTTGAACATGCTCGCCAGTTGCTTGCGCAATTCGGGTGTGTCGGTGTGGCCGTGGACGGCCACGGCGTGCTGGACGGCGGCATCGAGCAGTTCGCTCTCGCTGTCTGCGGACAGCGCGACACTGCAGTTCATCGTGCTTGGATACTCGCGGCAGTCGATGTATTGGCGTGACATGGCAGCTCCTGGAATGTCCTCACGGACGTGCTTCGAAAATCAGGTTGAAGGGCGTCTCGCTCGCCCGCCTGCGCACCGAGGCAAAGGCCCCGGCCAGCGCCTTGTACAGGCCCAACTGGTCGCCTGCGACGATGGTGGCTGCGTGCATCACGGCACCGATGTCATGGACGAAGTTACCCATGAACGCGTTAAGCCGTGTTTCGTCGATAGCCATGTGTATCCCCTTCGCCGGCCGTCGGCATACGCGGCACTTGCCTGCCTATACTGAGTCGGCGGCAAGGGCCTGCGAGCATCCTGCGTCTCGATGCATGCAGGCGCCATACGCAGCAATGCGTACGTGCCGTGAAAGGGGCATGACATGACGCACCTGACGCGCAACGACTGCGCAAGCGCACTTCGCCTGCTGGAGCAGCTGGAGTCCGGGCATTCGCCCGTGCGGCATCGCGAGGCCGGCAGCAATGGCTTGCGCACGACCCTGCACGTCGCCAAGGCACCGGGCCGGCGCGAATTTCGCCAAGCCGAACTGCAGGCCGACTACTGCCGGCGCGTGGGGCTGGAGCATGCGGTGGCGGTGGCCTTGCTTTATCGGCTGGCCCGCCGCACCGAGGCGCCGTTGCCCGATGCGCCGGCCATGAACGCACCGCCCCCCGGCCTCACGCCCCGCGAGGGCGAGGTCATGCACTGGCTCTCGCGCGGCAAGACCGACGCCGAGATCGCCGCCCTGCTCGCGATCAGCCCGCGCACCGTGCACAAGCACCTGGAGCACGTCTACGTGAAGCTGGGCGTCGAGACGCGCACGGCGGCCGTGCTGCGCTCGCTCGGCATGGGCGGGCCCGACATGCCCTGAAAAAAAGCGCGCCCGGCAAGCAAAGCCGGGTATCGGCACGCGTTGGCCGAGAATCTGCCGCTCATTCAAGCGGGAAACGAACAACGCCATGCTGAACGTCGCCAAGACCATCCGCAGCTTCAACGCCGGGCGCGATCCCGAGCGCCTGGTGATGAAGTACGCCAACCTGCGCGCCAACCCCTTCGTCTTCCTGCGCGGCACCTGCCACCTTTTCTACGACCGCCTGCCGGCCGGTGCGCTGTTCACCAAGGCGCCGGCGGCCTGGCTGTGCGGCGATGCCCATCTGGAGAACTTCGGCAGCTACAAGGGCGACAACCGACTCGCCTATTTCGATCTCAACGACTTCGACGAGGCCGCCTTGGCGCCTGTGACGTGGGAGCTGGTGCGCTTCCTGTCGAGCATCCTGGTGGCCGGCGGCAGCCTGCGCGCAACGCCCGACGATTCGAACGCGCTGTGCAAGGTGTTTCTCGAAGGCTACGCCGGTGCATTGGCGCTCGGCAAAGCCCGCTGGGTGGAGCGCGACACCGCCAGCGGCCTCGTTCATGAACTGCTCGCGACGCTCAAGGCCCGCACGCGCGCCGCCTTTCTCGACAAGCGCACCGAACGCAAGAACGGCGGCCGGCGCATTCGCCGCGACGGCGAGCACGCGCTGCGGGCCGACAGGGCCGGGCGCGGGCGAGCGGCCAGGCTGATCGACGCATTTGCGGCATCGCAGGACAACCCGGGCTTCTTCAGGGTGCTCGACGTGGCGCGGCGCATCGCCGGCACCGGCAGCCTGGGAATGGAGCGCTACGTCGTCCTGGTCGAAGGCAAGGGCTCGCCCGACGGCAACTACCTGCTCGACCTGAAGCAGGCAACGTCGTCGTCGCTCGTGCCGCACCTGAAGATCAGGCAGCCCGCATGGCCGTCGCAGGCGCATCGCGTGGTGGCAATCCAACGCCGCATGCAGGCTGTGTCGATGGCCTTCCTGCATCCGATCGTCGATGGCAAGTCTTCCTACGTGCTGCGCGACCTGCAGCCCAGCGAGGACCGGGTGAGCCTCGACGTGCGCCGCACCGGACTGGGCCAGGTCAGCGGCGTGATCGAAGAGATGGGGCAACTCATGGCCTGGGCGCACCTGCGCAGTTCGGGGCGCCAGGGCTCGGCCATCGCAGACGAGCTGATCGACTTCGGCACCTCGGCCAGGTCGTGGCGCCGCGACCTGCTGGACGCTGCGCACCAGTGCGCAGCGCAAGTCGAGAACGACTGGAAGGCCTACTGCCAGGCTCATGACGCGGGGAAGATGGCGTAGCCTTCCCCGCCGGGCTGCGTCAAGCCGTTCATGCAGTCCTAGCTTCGCCGCGACCCAGCGGCGCGTGCCTTGCCAGGCAGCAGGTGGTCGAGCGGCAGCGCCGTCTCCGACTTGATCTCGCGCAGCACGATGCTCGAGCGCACGTGCGTCACGCCGGGCAGGCTGAACAGCACCTCGTGCAGGAAGCGCTCGTAGTGCTTCATGTCCGGCACGGTCACGTTCAGGATGTAGTCCGCGGGCCCCGTCGCCGACACGCAGCGGATGATCTGCGGGCTCGCGGCCACCGCCTCCTCGAAGCGCTGCACCATCGCCTCGCTGTGGCGGTCGAGGTTCACCTCGGCCACAGCCGACACGTGCAGGCCCACCAGTTCGGGATCGACCAGCGCCGTGTAGCCGCGGATGACGCCGGCCGTCTCCATGTCCTTGATGCGCTTCCAGCAGGGCGTGGGCGAGAGCCCGACGGCCTCTGAAATCTGCTGCACCGTCTGCCGGCCGTCGTGCTGCAGTGCAGAAAGGATCTTGAGGCAATGCTCGTCAAGAGAAACAGAATCAACGTTCATCGTGATTTTCGAGAGGATTCTTCTTCAAACAAGGGTCTGCGCCAGTGTATTGAAGAAACACTTACTCGGGGTGCGGCAGAACAATTCCGGGCATGAACGCCCCCCACGAGACGGCCGCGCTGCGACGGCCCGACTACCGGCTCTCCGACAACCTCTGGGCCGATACCGGCTCGGTCTTCATCACCGGTACGCAGGCGCTGATCCGCATCCTGGCGATGCAGAAACAACGCGACGCGGCGCGGGGCCTGCACACGCAGGGTTTCGTGAGCGGCTACCGCGGCTCGCCGCTGGGCATTGTCGACCAGGCCATCTGGAAGGCGGGCGAGCGCTTCAAGGAGACCGGCATCCGCTTCGTGCCGGCCGTGAACGAGGAGCTCGCGGCCACGCAGGTGCTGGGCACGCAGCGCGTGGAGTCCGACCCCGAGCGCACCGTCGAGGGCGTCTTTGCCATGTGGTACGGCAAAGGGCCGGGTGTGGACCGCGCAGGCGATGCGCTCAAGCACGGCAATGCGTATGGCTCGTCGCCGCATGGCGGCGTGCTGGTGGTGGCGGGCGACGATCACGGCTGCGTGTCGTCGTCGATGCCGCACCAGAGCGACCACGCCTTCATGGCCTGGCGCATGCCGGTGATGCAGCCCGCGAGCGTGGCCGAGTACCTGGAGTTTGGCCTCTACGGCTACGAGCTCTCGCGCTATTCGGGCGCGTGGGTCGGCTTGGCGGCACTGTCGGAAATCGTCGAGAGCGCGGGCACCGTGGACCTCGACGCGGTGAACGCGCGCGTGGCCGCCTGGGAAGACGCCGATGCTGTGCGCGCCGCCACCGGCCATCGCGCGCCAGCGGACGGCCTGCACTACCGCTGGCCCGACCTGCCTTCGCTGCGCATCGAGTCGCGGCTCGAAGACAAGCTCGCGGCCGTGGCCGCCTTCACGCGACGCAACAGCATCGACCGCCACGTGATCGTGAGCGAGCGCGCGAAGGTGGGCATCGTCACATGCGGCAAGGCGCACCACGATCTGATGGAAGTGCTGCGCCGGCTCGAACTCTCGCCGGAGCAACTGGCCCGCGCCGGCGTGCGGCTCTACAAGATCGGCCTGAGCTTTCCCGTCGAGCAGACGCGCATCAAGGCCTTTGCGCAAGGGCTCGACGAAATCCTCATCGTCGAGGAGAAGGGCGCGGTCGTCGAGACGCAGCTGCGCGACATCTTCTACAACGCGCCCGCAGATGCCCGGCCCGTGCTCGTGGGCAAGCACGACCGCGAGGGCCAGCCGCTGGTATCAGCGCTCGGCGAGCTGCGCCCCTCGCGGCTCATCGAACTGGTCGCGCACTGGCTGGCCGTGCACTTCCCCGACAACCACGACCTGGGCGACCACCTGCAGCACGTGCGCGACTTCACGCCGCCCGAGCTGCTTGGCAATGCGAGCGACGCCGTCAAACGTGTGCCGTACTTCTGCGCCGGCTGCCCGCACAACACCAGCACCAAGGTGCCCGAAGGCTCGACCGCGCGCGCCGGCATCGGCTGCCACTTCATGGCCAACTGGATGGACCGCAGTACGGCGGGGCTGATCCAGATGGGCGGGGAGGGCGTCGACTGGATCTCGCACGCGATGTTCACGAAGACGCCTCACGTGTTCCAGAACCTGGGCGACGGCACTTACTACCACTCGGGCTATCTCGCGATCCGGCAGGCCGTGGCGGCCAAGGCGACGCTCACCTACAAGATCCTGTTCAACGACGCGGTGGCGATGACCGGTGGCCAGCCTGTCGACGGCGCGATCAGCGTGGACGCCATTGCGCGGCAGGTCGAGTCCGAAGGCGTGAGCAAGGTCGTCGTTGTCAGCGACGCCATCGGCAAGTACGACGACATCAAGGACCGCTTTCCGAAAGGCACCGAGTTCCACGATCGTGCCGCGCTCGACGACGTGCAGCGCCGGCTGCGCGAAATGGCCGGCGTGACCGTGCTCATCTACGAACAGACCTGCGCGGCCGAGAAGCGCCGCCGCCGCAAGAAGGGCGAGCTCGCCGATCCACCCAAGCGCTTGTTCATCAACGAAGCTGTGTGCGAAGGCTGCGGCGACTGCGCCGTGCAGAGCAACTGCGTGGCCGTGCTGCCGCACGAAACGCCGATGGGCCGCAAGCGCAAGATCGACCAGACCAGCTGCAACAAGGACTATTCCTGCGCCAAGGGCTTCTGCCCCAGCTTCGTGGGCGTGACGGGCGGCAAGCTGCGCCGCAAGAGCGGCGCGCTGGCCGCCGGGCGCGACGCCTTCCTGCATCGCGTGGCCGCACTACCGCACCCTGATGCGCACGTGTGGACCGCGCCCTACGACCTGCTCGTGACCGGCGTGGGCGGCACCGGCGTGGTGACCGTCGGCTCGGTGATCGCGATGGCCGCGCACCTCGAAGGCAAGGCCGCGAGCGTGCTCGACTTCATGGGCTTCGCGCAGAAGGGCGGCTCGGTGCTGAGCTTCGTGCGGCTGGCCGATTCGCGCGAGCGGCTGCACCAGGTGCGCATCGACACGCAGCAGGCCGACGCGATCCTCGCCTGCGACGTGGTGGTGGGTGCGTCGGCCGATGCGCTGCAGACCGTGCGGCACGGACGCACGCGCGTGCTTGCGAACATCCACGAGATTCCGGTGGCCGAGTCGCTGCGCAACCCCGATGCCGATCTGCACGTGGACCTGCTGCTGGAGAAGATGCGCTTCGTCGCCGGAGAGGAGCAGGTCGAGACCTTCGACGCGCAAAGCCTCGCGGAAGAATTCCTCGGCGATACGCTGGCGGCGAACATCGTGGCGGCGGGCTATGCATGGCAGCGCGGCCTGGTGCCGCTGAGCCTGGAGGCGCTGATGCATGCGATCGAGCTGAACGGCGTGGCCGTGGCGGCCAATCAGTCGGCGTTCTCGCTGGGGCGGCTTGCGGCGGGCGCCCCTGCGGCGCTCGATCAGTTGCGCGCAGCGCCTACGGACGCACACGCTTCGCAGGCCGACGAGCGCCCGCTCGACGTGCTGATCGCCGATGCACGCCGCCACCTGACGGGCTACCAGAACGCCGCATGGGCAGACCGTTTCGAAGCGCGCATCCGCAGCCTGCGTGCGCGCGAAGCCGCGCTGGCGGGGGGCGATGCGAGCCTGCCTTTCACGCGCAACGCGGCGCGCAGCCTGCTCAAGCTCATGAGCTACAAGGACGAGTACGAGGTGGCGCGGCTCTACACCGACGGAGAGTTCGTGAAGAAGCTGTCGGAGCAGTTCGAAGGTGACCTGAAGCTCGAATTCCACATGGCGCCCCCGCTGGTCTCGCGTGCCGCGAACGGGCATGCGCCCGCCAAGATCCGCATCGGTGGCTGGATGCTGCCCGCCATGCGCTGGCTTGCGCATGGCAAGCGGTTGCGGGGCACGGCGTTCGATCCCTTCGGCCGCACCGGCGAGCGGCGGACGGAGCGCGAGCTGATCGCGCATTTCGACGGGCTGTTCCATGCGATGGCCGGCGAACTCTCGGCCGGCAACCAGGCAACGGCCGCGCGCATCGCGGCACTGCCGCTGTCGATTCGCGGCTTCGGCCACGTCAAGCTCGCGAACCTCGAAGCCGCGAAAGTGCAGGAGGCGGAACTGCTGCACCGGTTTGCGCCGGCGCACTATGCGAAGCCGGAGCGTGCGCCGGGGGCAGGGCAGATTCGGGGGATTGCGATCGTGGCTAGCGCGCGATAGAGGCCGCATTGACGAGCTTGTCGAATGGGCTGAGTGGCCACCACGGGACTTCAAAAAAGTTGATCGAAGTTGTTGACGGTTGTGTAAAGACTATTTGCATTTCGATCGGTTCGTGGTGTCGCTCAACCCGCATCGCCGGCACCTGACGGAGTCGCAGGGTGCGGCAGTAGCGGCAAAGCTGGCGAAGATCGGTGCGGGGCTGTCTTCCGGCAACTAGCATGCGCTCTCTGCAAATTTGCAGCCCCTCAAGTCTCCCGGGCCGAAGCGGTCCAACTGCTCAACGTCAGCACCCGCCGCGTCACCGCTGCCGTGGCCATGTCAGACTGCCGGTTTCTTTGGCGGCACTCCGTAGTAGGCATGGAACGCATGGGCAAAGCTGGCATAGCTGCTGTACCCCACGCTCCTGGCAATGTCGCTGATCGAAAGATGGCCGCCGTCTAGCAGTGTCTTCGCTTCCCGCATTCTCAGCGCGTGGGCAAAGGCATTAGGCGTGGCCCCAAAGCGCGCCTTGAAGCCCGCTGTGAGCATGTTGCGATTGAGCCCGACCTTCTGAGCCAGCTCGTCGACGGTCGGGGGGCTGCTGAGCGTGCGCCGATAAATTTCAGCTGCGGCCCCGATGGCCTGTTGAGTAGCTTCCCACGTGTGGATGCGGCCGGGGCCTCTCGCGCCGGCCATCGAATGCAGTTGAGCGACGACATTGCAGAGGATCTCCGTTACTTTGGCCGCCACGTAGAGACTATTGAGGGGCTCCTTCATCCGGCACGAAAGAATCTCCTGCGCAGCAACGATGTTCGGTCCTTGAGTTGCGAGCTCGATCGCGACGGGCATCCCCCGCGCGGATTGAAAGAGAGGCACATAGTCGGTAGGCACCATGTCAGGCTGCAGACCGTAGCGTGAGAGGAAATGCCGCCTGTCACAGGCGATCCAGATCCCTTGCAGCTTCTGGCCTGCATTGGTCACCGACAGAGATTCGGGTAGGTTGGAGATGGAAGTCATGGACGACTCGACGATTTGTGATCGAACGGCACTCCGTCGCATGTAAGTGCCCGCCAGCATGATCTGCACGCACACCATGTCCGCACGTTCGATCTTCAGTTCGTAGGGCAGCAGCGTCTCGTAGTCCATGACGTGAAGCAGCGTTCCGTCATCGACCCGACGATAGCGATGATCTTCGGCCCGATAGAGCCCCTCCAGAGGTCCCAGTACTTCGCTTCCCGCCACCGAAGGCTGCCATCGAAGCTGTCGTCGAATCTGCTCCAGGTCGATCGACAGAGTCCTGCGGTTCTTCGGTCGACTGGAGTGCGGAGGCATGCGCGGGATCACACGTCAAATGGCACTCGCTGTCAACTTGGTCGGCAAGATGATGACCAAGCAAATGAAGTTGCTCACACTTTGATTGCCAAAGCGTATTCGATTTCATCACGAAATGTGTGAAAGCTTCACGCGGGCACTAGTTCACGCACTACGGATGCCTGCCGTCTTCAACAATCTGCCCTGTCCTGTCGTGAGCGCCTGTAGGTACGGACGGCCCGTGCTTAAGACCTCTGGCACACGGATGCGGGTTGCGTTCGTGGGCTGAGCAAGCCTGGACACCCGGCTTCATCCCGAAACAGGTCGCCACCGCAAGCAGTGGCGAAGTGCGCTCCATTGACTCTTCGAACTCTCACCTCGCAATTTCATTAATCGATTTTTTGCACTCTTATGAAAAAGACTCTCATCGCCGTTCTTGTCGTCTTCACGCTTGGATTGTCGGTTGCCGTCGCGCAAACCACATGCCCTAACCCGGTGACCAGCGGCGGCGGCGGTAACAGCGGCGGCGGTAACAACGGCGGCGGCAATCAAAGCGGCGGTAACAACTGACCCAAATTGAACAGGGCCACCACCATCATGAAACTCTCTCGTTTTCTCGCTGCCGCGCTTCTCGCGGTACTCGCCCTCCCTGCGCTCGCGCAGTATTCGGACTCCTACAACTACAACTACCCGACCGCGAACGCGAACACTTCCAGCTACTCGCCCGTCTCCGTGTCGGTCGATCCGTGCAACCCGAGTCAGGCGACCAGCACGAGCAACAGCACCGCCGCGGGCGGCAACCAACGCCAGCAGCAGGCCAACAACAGCACGAACACAAACACCGTCGCGGGCGGCGCGGGCGGCGCGGGCGGGACCGGCGGTGTCGCGAACGTCACAGTCAATGCTGGCGGTTCGTCCGGTGCGGCTGGCTCTGGAGGCGGCGGCAACCTTTCAGTGTCGAACACGACCGTGCAGGAGCGCACCACGGTTTGGGCGCCAGTGATTCACGGACAGGCCGCCGCGCCGCTCGCTGCCGCGAACATGATCGTCACCCCGATGGCCTGCGGCCCGCGCGTCCGGGTCGTGCGGCGGCCGGTCATGGGCAAGCGCTTCGGTGTGCTCGGCGGGCAGAGCGACGTGGAACAAGGCGAAGACGATGACATTGAGCCAGCAGACCAGCCGTTCGTCGAGATCGGCGGGAAGCTCTTCGGCCATCAGGTGACGCAGTACGCGGCGATCCTGGGCACGTCCTCGTCGGGCAGCTTCTCGCTCGGCGGCTACGGCTCCAGCGGCAACGGCGCGCAAGGCGGCGCGGCGCAGAGCGGCCAGCTCCAGCAGATCAGCAGCCGCTTCTACGTCCGTGACTGCCTGATGGCCGTGGCGGAGCCCACCGTCAAGCTGGTCGAAGCCAAGCCGATCCGCGAGTAAGCATGGCCCTCGCCACCGTCAGCCTCACGGCCGCAATGATCTGCTTCCAGGGCGCCTGTCACCCGGCGCTGGTCGGCAAGGACACGCCCGTGGGCACCTTCCCGCTCACGCAGCGGATCGTCCAGGCCGAGGGTTATGGCGGCGATGTCCTGCAGTTCAAGGAGACGGCTCGCGAGGTCTTCGCTGTGCACAGGGTCTGGCTTGGCAACCCGGCGCAGCACCGGCTCGAACGCCTACGCGGCCCGGCCGCCGGGCGCCGTGGCATCACGGGTGGTTGCATCAACGTTGCACCCGAGGTCTACGACGCGCTGATCGGTATGACCGAATTGAAGGTGACTTGGTGACGAAGTTTGGCCAGCTTTGAGCTCGATGGCGCGGCGTGACTCAGTTCGCAACACAGGTTTGCACAGGAAGCGGCGGAATGTGAGGGCAATGGCGGATGGAGAGCAGAAGTCGATCCATGACGCGACCGCATTGAGGTTTCCCGTAATAGCGCGATCCGAAGTCCGGCTGCAGGTTCGGCGTCGATGTTTCTCGAGTGACCGATGACGAATTGGATTGGCTGATTCGCGCGCCTGGCCAGCGTGCGGAAGATTCATTCGTCGTTGCCGTGCCCGATCACGCTGCAGTGTGGGGGCTTGCCATTTCTACGGGGATAGACAATGTGTGCAGATCAACGGAATTGAGGTCGCACTTCAACCGCGTCAATACAGCTTCGCGCTGCAACTCTTTCGGCGCACCGGTAAAGTGGTGGCGCGAGACTGGCTGTGGCGGGGCATTGAATCGCCCCGAGTTTTCTAGACACCTCTGAGCCTCAAACCCGAGGCCCAATAGGAGGTGCCATGAGTAAGCAGAGATCCCGAAGAATTCGAGGCCGAAGCGGTCAAGCAGATCACCGAGCACGGCCACAAGGCGGCCGATGTGTCGACCCGGCTGGGCGTGAGTCAGCACAGTCTTTATCAATGGATCAAGGCCCGGCGAATGCCGGCCGGTGATCGGCAGGCGCGGGTGTCGCAGACAGACGAACTGCGGCGGCTGAAGGCCGAGCTCAAGCGTGTGATCGAGGAGCGCGACATCCTAAAAAAGGCTGCCTTGGATTCAACCGGTCGCTGCAACGGCTCGCTGAAGTCTACTTGCAGGCGTCCCGTAGTCCAGTGTCTTTCGAGGCCTGGTGTTCAAGCGCATGGAGATCGCGTCCAAATCTACTTGGCTGTAGATCGATAGATCCGCACCTTTGGGCAGGTACTGGCGCACCAGCCCGTGACCGCGGCAACGAGGGCAGGGGCTAGAAGTTTGAGAAGGTGCGCGAGCGCGTTCCGAGAAGGAATCGGCGGGGAGAGCGACAGCAACATGGTCATGCCTCTAAATCCTCTTACATCGGCCGTTACATCGCGCAAGAAAAAGGCCCCGTAGCTATCGATTTGATAGCTACGGGGCCTTATCTGTATTGGTGCCGGAGAGATGAATCGAACACCCGACCTTCTCATTACGAATGAGCTGCTCTACCGACTGAGCTACACCGGCGAAGCCTCAGATTATAGCCAAGAAATCAGGCCTTCTCGGCGTGGTACTGGGTCAAGCGCTCAACTTCGTTTCGCGAACCCAACATCACGCTCACCCGTTCGTGCAGTTTGGTGGGCTGCAGGTCCAGGATGCGCTGCTTGCCGTTGGTGGCCGCGCCGCCGGCCTGTTCGACCAGCCAGCTCATCGGGTTGGCCTCGTACATCAGGCGCAGCTTGCCGGCCTTTTCGGGCTCGCGCTTGTCCCACGGGTACATGAAGACGCCGCCGCGCATCAGGATGCGGTGCACGTCGGCCACCATGCTGGCGATCCAGCGCATGTTGAAGTCCTTGCCGCGCGGGCCTTCCTTGCCGGCCAGGCATTCGTCGATGTAGCGCTTCATGGGCTCGTCCCAGTGGCGCATGTTGCTCATGTTGATCGCGAATTCCTTGGTGTCGGCCGGAATCTGGATGTCTTCCTGCGTCAGCACGAAGCTGCCCTGCTCGCGGTCGAGGGTGAACATGGCCACGCCGTTGCCCACGGTGAGCACCAGAGTGGTCTGCGGGCCGTAGATGCAGTAGCCGGCGGCCACCTGCTGCGTGCCGGCCTGCAGAAAGTCGCTTTCCTGCACGCCGGGGTGGTCGTCGGGCTTCTTCAGCACGCTGAAGATGGTGCCGATGCTGACGTTCACGTCGATGTTGCTGCTGCCGTCGAGCGGGTCGAACATGAGCAGGTATTCGCCCTGCGGGTAGCGGTTGGGCACCACGTAGATGCTGTCCATTTCCTCGCTGGCCATGGCCGCGAGGTGGCCGCCCCATTCGTTGGCCTCGATGAGCACTTCGTTGGCGATGATGTCCAGCTTCTTCTGGATCTCGCCCTGCACGTTCTCGCTCTCGGCCGTGCCGAGCACGCCCCCCAGCGCGCCCTTGTTGACGGCCTGGCTGATGCTCTTGCAGGCGCGCGCGACCACTTCGAGCAGCAGGCGCAGCTGGCCGGGGATGAGGCCGTCGGCACGCTGTTGTTCGACGAGGTAGCGGGTGAGGGAAATCTTTTGTTGAGCCATGTGTCTTGTGGGGTTCGGTTGCTTCAGTTTCCCGCCAGGGCGCGGGTCACGACTTCGTGCGTGTCCTTGCTCAGGTCGGGCTTGGCGGCCACGCGGGCGATGGCTTCGCGCGCGGCGCTGCGGTACGGCTCGGCCAGCTTGCTCCAGCGGTCGAGTGCGCGGGCGAGGCGGGCAGCCACTTGCGGGTTGATGGCGTCGAGCTCGATCACGCGCTCGCTCCAGAACACGTAGCCGGCCGCGTCGGGGCGGTGGAATGCGCCGGGGTTGGCGCTGCAGTAGCTGAAGATCACGCTGCGCGCCCGGTTCGGGTTCTTCAGCGAGAAGTCGGGGTGCTTCATCAGCTGCTTCACCAGCGGCAGGATGTCGCCGCCGCGGTCGCTGGCGCCGGCCTGCAGCGAGAACCACTTGTCGATGACCAGCGCCTCGTCCTTGAAGATGGCGTGGAAGCGCGCCAGCGCCTGCGCCGCCAGGGTGTGGCCCGACGATACCAGCGCGTTGAGCGCGTTGAAGCGGTCGGTCATGTTGCCCGCGTCCTTGAAGCGCTGCAGCGTCTTGCCCGGCCACACGGCGTCGCCCGAGGAGCGCGCCGCCAGGCACAGAAAGTTGAGCGCCATGCCGGCCAGCGCGCGTCGGCCCGACGAGGTCGGGTCGGGGCTGTAGGCGCCGGTGTCGTGGTTCTCTTCATAGGCCCACTGCCAGTCGGCAAAGAGGGCGGTGGCCAGCTGGGCGCGCATGGCTTCGCGCACGAGGTGCACGCGCTGCGGATCGACCACGTCGAGTTGCTCGGCGATGTAGGTTTCCGACGGCAGCGTGAGCACCAGTTCCTTGAAGGCGGCGTCGAGCTGCGGGTTGCGCAGCACGCTGCGCATGGCGTCGATGTACGCGTCGTTCAGCACCGGCGTGGTGTCGGTGGCCAGTGCGGCAATGCCTTGCAGCGCGGCACGCAGGCCCAGCCGCTGGCCGGCTTCCCAGCGGTTGAACGGGTCGGGGTCGTTGGCCAGCAGGGTGAGCAGTTGGGCGTCGGTGTACTCGAAGTCGAGGATCACCGGCGCGCTGAAGCCGCGCAGGATGGAAGGCACGGGCTCGGCGTCCAGGCCGGTGAAGGTGATCTGCTCGCCGGCGCGCGACAGCACCACGGTGCGCGTGCCGTGCGTGGCTTCGCTCTCGCCTTCGAGCTGCAGGGGCAGTTCGCGGCCGTTGCTGGCGTCGAGGAGGCCGACGTTCAGCGGAATGACGAAGGGCTCCTTGGTCGGCTGGCCCGGCGTGGGCGGGCAGCTCTGCACCACGCTCAGGGTGTAGCTGCGGCTCTGCGCGTCGTACACGCCGTGGGCCGCGAGGCGCGGCGTGCCGGCCTGGCTGTACCAGCGTTTGAACTGGGGCAGCAGGCGTGCCAGTTCCGAATCGGGGTTGGCGTCGGCAATGGCCTGCGCGAAGTCGTCGCAGGTCACTGCCTGGCCGTCGTGGCGCTCGAAGTAGAGGGTGATGCCGCGCTCGAAGCCCTTGCGGCCGACCAGCGTCTGCATCATGCGCACCACCTCGGCACCCTTCTCGTAGATGGTGACGGTGTAGAAGTTGCTGATCTCGATGTAGCTGTCGGGCCGCACCGGGTGGGCCATGGGGCCCGCGTCCTCGGGGAATTGGGCGGTGCGCAGCACGCGCACGTCTTCGATGCGCTTCACGGCGCGGGCCGAGGCGTCGGCGCACAGGTCCTGGCTGAATTCCTGGTCGCGGAAGACGGTGAGGCCTTCTTTCAGCGAGAGCTGGAACCAGTCGCGGCAGGTGACGCGGTCGCCGGTCCAGTTGTGGAAGTACTCGTGGCCGACCACGCTTTCGATGTTGCTGTAGTCGGCATCGGTGGCGGTGGCCTGGTTGGCCAGAACGTACTTGGTGTTGAAGATGTTCAGGCCCTTGTTCTCCATGGCGCCCATGTTGAAGTCGCTGGTGGCCACGATCATGAAGCGGTCGAGGTCCAGCGGCAGGCCGAAGCGGGCTTCGTCCCACAGCACCGAGTTGATGAGCGAGTTCATCGCGTGCTCGGTCTTGTCGAGGTCGCCGGCGCGCACGTACACCTGCAGCAGGTGCTCCTTGCCGCTGCGCGCGGTGATGCGCTGCTCGCGTGCCACCAGCTTGCCGGCCACCAGGGCGAACAGGTAGCTGGGCTTCTTGAAGGGGTCGACCCACTTCGCGAAATGGCGGCCTTCGGGCAGTTCGCCCTGCTCTACGAGGTTGCCGTTCGACAGCAGCACCGGGTAGGCGGCCTTGGCGGCGCGCAGCGTCACGGTGTACATCGCCATCACGTCCGGACGGTCGAGGAAGTAGGTGATGCGGCGGAAGCCCTCGGCCTCGCACTGCGTGAAGAAGGTGTCTTCGCTCACGAACAGGCCCATCAGCTTGGTGTTCTTGATGGGGCAGCAGGTGGTGAAGATTTCGAGCTCGAACGCGTCGGGCAGGCCGTCGATGACGAGCTGGTCGCCTTCCATGCGGAACGACGCACCCTGGCCGTTGACGAGCACGCGCGCCAGGTTCAGTTCGTCGCCTTGCAGGCGCAGCGGCTCCAGCGGCACTTCGGGGTTGCGGCGCATCTGCATGCGGTTGAGCACGCGGGTCTTGGCGGGGTCGAGGTCGAAGGTGAGGTCGACGGTGTCGATCCAGTAGGCCGGAGCGGCATAGTCTTCGCGGCGAATGGCAATCGGTTGCCCTTGAGCGTCACGCAACATCATCGAGTGTCTCCAGAAAATTCGAATGGGCGAGTTCGTCGTAGTCGCGAACCGCGGCAATCACATGGGGGCCGGCAAGCTCGGCGGCGGTATGGGTGCTGCATACGGCCACGGCACGCATGCCGCCGCGGCGGGCGGCTTCGATGCCGAAGGGCGCGTCTTCAAAAACGATGCAGCGTTCGGGCGCAACGCCGATGCGGCGTGCAGCTTCGAGAAAGATGGCGGGCGTGGGCTTGCCGCTGAAGCCTTCATCGCCGCCCACTATGGCCAGCGGCAGCGGGTCCATCTTCAGGCGCGACATGGCGAACTCGATGTTGTGCCTGTCGCCGGCCGTGCCGACCGCCACCTTCAGCCCGCGCGCGACAGCCGCCTTGGCAAAGGCGGAGAAGCCCGCCACTTCGGTGAAGTTGTCGCTGAACATGGCGCGGTAGATTTCTTCTTTCTCGTGCACCAGCACCTGGCACTCGGCGTCGGAGAGGTCACGCTCGAACAGCTCGCGCATGCACTCGGTGCCGGTGCGGCCCGTGGTGCGCGCGAGGATGTCGCTCACGTCGAGCTTCAGCCCGTGGCGCGCCACGAACTCCACCCACGAGCGCGCATGCCAGGGCATGGAGTCGATCATGGTGCCATCCATGTCGAAGATCAGCGCTTCGACCTTCATCAGACGCCTTGCTTCAGAGAGGCTTCGATGAACACGTCGAGATCGCCGTCCAGCACCTTCTGCGTGGCCGAGACTTCGACGTTGGTGCGCAGGTCCTTGATGCGGCTGTTGTCCAGCACGTAGCTGCGGATCTGGTGGCCCCAGCCCACGTCGGTCTTGCTGTCCTCGAGCTTCTGCTGCTCTTCCTGGCGCTTGCGCATCTCGTGGTCGTACAGGCGCGAGCGCAGGCGCTTCCACGCCACGTCGCGGTTGCTGTGCTGGCTGCGGCCGTCCTGGCACTGCACCACGATGCCGGTCGGGATGTGCGTCAGGCGCACGGCCGAGTCGGTCTTGTTGATGTGCTGGCCGCCGGCGCCGCTGGCGCGGAAGGTGTCGGTGCGCACGTCGGAGGGGTTGATCTCGATCTCGATGGAATCGTCGATCTCCGGGTACACGAAGATGCTGGCGAAGCTGGTGTGGCGACCGCCCGACGAGTCGAACGGCGACTTGCGCACCAGGCGGTGCACGCCGGTCTCGGTGCGCAGCAGGCCGAAGGCGTAGTCGCCCTCGACCTTGATGGTCGCGCCCTTGATGCCGGCGGTGTCGCCGGGCGTTTCGTCTTCGATCTGCGTCTTGAAGCCCTTGCGCTCGGCGTACTTCAGGTACTGGCGCAGCAGCATGCTGGCCCAGTCGCAGGCCTCGGTGCCGCCGGCGCCGGCCTGGATGTCGACGAAGGCATTGAGCGGATCGGCCGGGTTGTTGAACATCCGGCGGAATTCGAGCTGCTTGATGTCGGCTTCGAGCGTGGCGGCGTCATCGGCAATGGCCTGCAGGCCGTCCATGTCGCCGTCTTCCTTCGACATCTCGAAGAGCTCGGTGTTGTCCGAGAGCCCGTTGGTGAGCCGGTCGAGCGTGACGACCACGTCGTCGAGCGACTTCTTTTCCTTGCCCAGTTCCTGGGCCTTCTTCGGGTCGTTCCAGACGTTCGGGTCTTCGAGCGATGCGTTGACTGTCCTCAGTCGTTCAGCTTTGGCATCGTAGTCAAAGATACCTCCGTAAATCGACCGTACGAACGCTCAGGTCCGCGAGCATTGCGCCGATTTGGTTGATCTGTTCTGCGTCCATGGGGTGTCCTGACTGTGAGGGTTGGTGTTCGGGGGAACCCGACATTTTCTCACGCTCCGAAAACCCGCCCTGCCGAGGCCCTGTATTGCTCCTTCCTTCTCTGGGGGAAGGCTGGGATGGGGGCGGGCAGGGCGCTCCATGGATGCGCCGCCGTGCCC